>DATDGY010000203.1:0-23517 GCA_036521855.1 Candidatus Angelobacter sp. | reverse complement strand
AGGCACACCCGTTAGTCAATCATTCCAGACTTAGTCAGCGGGGCCGGGACAAACCTTACCTGCGCATTGGGATCGCAAAATCTGCAAGTCTGTTGTATTGGAGTGAATGTCGCTATTTTCATGAGACAGAAAGAATTGCCGAAACTCGGCAGTTCGAGGCGCCCTTCGTCGCCATCCTTTTTGTTGTGATCCCAAATCCATACCATCCATACCGTGAATAGGGTAACTGTGGTCAATCAAAGTTTCTTGTGTGACGTATGTTGCAGATGTGATAAAAGGTAAATGCTGGTAAGGACTAGGTTTTTCGGTATCTCCTTGAAGGCTGAGGGGTTGCAAAAGAGCGCAAGAGAGAATCCCACTCTCTCCGCCAGCATGTCGGTACTCCCCTTCCGCCGGCCCTCCAGCCAGAAATCCGCGACAACCCCCGGCAGAGCTCCTGCCCTCTAAATTGAGAGACATTGGCCTGGTTGGCAACTTTGCCGGCAGTCCGATCCAATACTGAATGAATGTTCATTTACTTGAATGAATGTTCATTCGATGCTTAGAGATGTGTCCTTGAATTACCTCTCTCGTTTTCGTTGGCCCTTCTTCTCGTCCCCAGGGCTCGTTCCGCAACAAGGAAGGAATGTATGAAGTCGATCAGGATTCTGATGTGTCTGTTTGTATGCCTGCTCATGCCGAGCGGCGTGACGCTTGCCCAGGGCGTTGGCGCTTCCGGCAGCATCACCGGAAGGGTAACCGATAATTCAGGCGCGGTTATTACCAACGCCACTGTGACCGCAACCGATCCCCAGAGAGGAACCCGGCGCTCTTCGTCCTCCGATAGCACCGGACGCTACGAGATTACCGGGCTGCCTCCCACCGCGTACGGCGTGAGCGTCGAGCATGCCGGTTTCCAGACCACGATCGAGAAGAACGTGGTACTGAACGTAGGCCAGACCGTGGCCCTGAACTTCTCTCTGGAAGTCTCCAAAGTCACAACCACCGTCGAGGTGACTACGGAGGCGCCGTTGGTGGAGACGACGAGCGGGAAGGAAGCCAACACCATTACCACGCGATACATCCAGGATCTGCCCATCAACCGCCGCGATTATCTAACGTTCTCGCTGCTGGCGCCCGGGGTGACCGATTCCACGCGGCTCGCCAGCGACCAGGATTTCCGGGTCAAACAGACGCCCCAGAGCGGTCTTTCATTTTATGGAAGCAACGGCAGGGGCAACAGCGTGACCGTGGACGGCGGGGAAGCCAACGACGACGCCGGCGGCGTGCGGCTTACACTCAGCCAAGAGGGAGTGCAGGAATTTCAGATCAACCGAACCAACTATGGAGCGGAATTAGGCGGAGCCAGCGGCGCTACCATCAACATTGTGTCTAAAAGCGGGACCAACGATCTGCACGGCAGCCTTTTTGGATTGTTCCGGAATGATGCCTTGGATGCCCGCAACCCCTTCGCCCTGAGCCAGGCGCTGCAGCCAGGCCAGACGTTCAATCCCGCCCTTCCTGATGTCAACGGCACGAAAACCAAGGACAGCCTGACTCGTGAGCAGTTTGGCGGCAGCTTCGGTTTTCCGATTTCGAAGAACAAGACCTTCGGCTTTGTCGCCGCTGAGGGACTGATACAGAATGCGCAAAACGCCGTTCCCCTGCTCACCAGCACCAGCATCTTTCGGCCTGACAATGGCAGCCCCGTTATCAATGGCGTGCAGACCGGCAACAATCAGCAGGTAATCATTAATGGCTTGGCCGCGCTGGGTGGAGCTCCGGTGCCGTGCCTCACCGGCCTTCCCGCTCTGCCGGCGGCAGCATGCGCACAGGTATTGACCAGCGCCTTGACCACCAGCTCATCTACGGGCTTGACTGCCGGCCAGGTGGCGAGAAATCAATACCTGGTAAACCAGTTTGAAAACAACGGCGGGCTGTTCAACTACAACACCAACGTCTACTTCATCTCCGGACGTCTCGATCACACGTTCAACGAGCGCAACCAGGGTTATCTCCGTTACAGCTTCGCCCACGACCATGAGGAGAGCCCGGACGTACAGTCGCTGGTTGGTTTTTCCGCGGGCAGTTCCGTCACCGCCTACGACAACACCGCACAGGCGTCTTGGTTTCACCAATTCAGCGCGCGGACGCAAAACGCGCTCAGCATCCAGTACAACTACGCCAGCTTCGATGTAATCCCCAATGAGCCGGGACAGGTCGGACTCAATATTCCCGGCTTCGCGATGTTGGGCACCAACATCTTCCTGCCCAGCACGACCATCATGCAACGGCCCAGTATCACTGAAAACGCGACGGTCATTCGCGGCGCCCATACCATGAACTTCGGCGGTGGCTTCCTGTATCGCGGCAACAAAACGGAGTCGCATACTTTCTTCCCGGGACGTTTTGTTTTTGGTGATCTGCCCGGCGGAATCTTGAGTCCTTGCCTCCAGGTGCCGGCCGCTTGCGGATTGAGCGCCAGCGTGAGCCCGGCCGTGATCAACTCTCTGCAGTCCGCGTCATTGGGCGCGCCCCAGTTCTACCAGCAGGGATTCGGCAATCCGCTCTACAACTACCCGCGGCCCTGGACTGCGGTTTACTGGCAGGACCAGTGGTCCATCAAGCCGAACTTCACTCTCACCTACGGCCTTCGCTACGAACTGGATACCCAATACGGCCAGCTCAGTACCGACAAAGACAATTTCGCTCCCCGGGCATCCTTTGCCTGGTCCCCGTTCAAGAAGCAGAACATCGTAGTGCGCGGCGGGTTCGGCATTTTTTACTCGCCGATCTATGGCCAGATTGCCGATGTGGTGCAGACGTTGGGCTTCGTCAATGGGATCCGGCCGATTGCCCAGGTATTCGTGCCCATTACCGGCGCCCTAGGAAATTCGGTGCTGACCTCGGCAACCATCTTTCAGACTCTGTTTGCGCAAGGGCTGGTTCAGTGCACAGTGCCAAATCCCGGCGCTGCCGCCTGCATCACGCCCGCCAATCTAACCCAGTTCGGCATCACCGTGACCAACACCGGTCCGCCTCCGCCGCTGAGCGTAGTATTTAGCGGCCAGCCCGGCTACCAGAACCCTTATGCCGAGCAGGCATCCTTTGGAATTGAAGGCGAGGTGGCCAAGGGCTTGTCTATTGCCGTGAGTTACATCTACGTGCACACGCTCCGGCTGCCGGTGGCGATTGATACCAACGCGCTGCCGGCATTCTCGACCAATGCCTTGGCGGCCAACGGCCAGGTTGTGTCGCTCCACAACTGGAACAACGCCTTGCCGAATCCTTTGGGCACCGCGCCCTGCGCCGGGGCAGCCATCGTGCTCTGTTTCGTGAACCCGCTGCTTCTGCAGACAAACCAGTATTCCTCCGTAGCCTCCGCCGTATATCAAGGAGGCATCGTCGAGGTTACGAAGCGCATGAGCAACCACTTCAGCGTTCTGGCGAATTACACCTTCAGCAAGGCCAACGACACCACGACTGACTTCAATAGTGACTTTGGGCCACAAGACAACACTGAGCTGAATGCGGAACGCGGTCTTTCGAGTTTTGATTCGCGAAATAAAGTGGTCGTTGCCGTGGTTGCCGAAACCTCCGGGAAGGGCCAGTGGCTAGGCGGCTGGCAACTGGCGCCGATCTACCGCTACAACAGCGGGTTTCCTTTCAATCTGCTTGCAGGAACTGACGTGAACGGCGACCGCCATTCCACCAATGATCGTCCTATTGGCGCCGGCCGCAATACCGGTCTGGGACCGAACTACAGCGACTTTGACCTGCGCGTTACGAAGGCTTTTCGCGTGGGAGAGCGTGGGCAGTTGCAGATCATAGCCGAAGGTTTCAACCTCTTCAATCGCGCCAACTTCGCCAGCGTGAACGATGTGGTTGGCCCCACATGTACCGAGTGCTCGGTTTTGGGAAAGACATTTGTTCAGAACGGCCTCAGCAACGTCATCCCCAGCCAGGGGTTGGGCTTTACTTCGGCGCTTGTACCACGGCAGATTCAACTTGGAGTGCGCTTCGCTTTCTAGATTGGACCCAACGGCCTGAGCAGCTTGAACCGAGGCTTATTCTCTGGTCGCACGCCGCGAATGGCAGCATGGCTAGGACTCTGTCTCTACCAAGGAGCTCGTCCCAGAAGATTTTAGCGGCCAAAAATAAGCGGCTAATGGTTGACTCCGGAGGCAGAGGCGTCTAGGCTAAAAGTCGAATGCGGTTTGCCAGATCAACTCTGATGGTGGTGGTCGTCCTGGCTCTTGCAGCCTACGGGTTTGACTGCCCAGCCACGTCAACGCCTGATGAGGCGATGCAGTGCTGCGATACCATGCCGTGCTCGTCGCACGGCCACGAGCACAGCGAAGATTGCTGTAAGACGATGCCATCCACGCACTCCCCGTTCGTACAACCGTACTCCCCGCACAGTTTGCCAGTCTCACTTGTGCTCTTCGCCGCCCTTCCGGTCGTCATCAGCTCTCAGGGCTTGGATTTCTCGACTCAGGCTCTTCTCACGGCACATTCCCACGCACCGCCTATCTCGCAATCGGCGGTTATCTCGCCTCTTCGCATCTAGCCTGCCTTCCAGTCTGTCTCCCGTCATGGGGCTGTAGTGTGCTGCTGCCCGCTTGAATCTCTGTTGGAAGGAAAAATCATGCGATTTGGTAGCTCCAGAAATCATACTGGGCCTGCCTGGCTGGTTGTGGTTGTCTTGCTGACTTGGGCCTTGCCAGCAAGAGCCCAGGGGCCTGCTCCAGAGACCGCGCCTCCTTTGTTCCCCGGAGGGGGGCTGGTTTCTTACAGCTCGAATTTCACCACACGCGGCCTGATGCCGGAACTCAATCCGTTAACAGTCCGCCCCACTTTTTCACACGAAGGCGACTTCAACTTTGTCTGGGGCTTTTATCCCAACTTTGATTTGACCGTGGTGGTTCCCCTGGTAACAAACCGTTTTGAGGCAGGCGCAGTCTCGGTTGGCGGAACAGGTCTGGGCGATTCGATGGTTCTCATAAAGTACCGTTTCTATCGCCGCGATTCTGAACGAGGCACTACGCAAGCATCGGTCACGGTCGGCCCGAAGATTCCTACCGGCCGGACAAATTTGACGGACACGAATGGAAAGCTGCTGCCCGCGGGCCTGCAACCAGGCTCCGGGTCTACTGATCTCTTGGTTGCGGCGAATTGGACGTACACAGGCTTGTTCAACTTCAGGCGGCTGGTGGCTGACGAAGACTTTCATACGCTCTTCCGCTCCACCGGAACGCAAGCAACGCGCCTTGGGAACGATGTCGAATCCCGCTTTTGGCTGTCGTATCGACCTTATGAGGCGAAGAACGGTGCACGGGAATGGTTCATCGGCCCGGATCTGACCTGGCTCTATTCCCAGGATGAGAGCGTTTCCGGAATCAGTCAGAACGGCAGCGGCAGCAACGCGCTGCTTGCCGGAGCTGCCACCTATGTTGGAGTCCGTCCGGGAATGCACCTTTGGTTCGGCATGGACTGGGCTATCGCGCACTCGACAGGCGCAATGTCCATGCCGATTCGCCGCCACATCAGCTTTGGCGTTACACAACAGTTCAGACTGCACTTTTAAGCAAAGGAGGAAAGATGAATTTCAAGAAACTTGTCGTGCTGCTGCTGCTCGGGTTTGGGCTTACGTGCTTGTCCCAGGCGCAGATACAACACATTGAAATGCGCGTCGAAGGCATGACGTGAAACTTTTGAGCCTACGGGGTGAAGCAACACCTCGGACGCCAGTCTGGCGTTCAAACAGTTGAAGTCAGCTTGATCGATGGAAAAGTTCAAATCACGCCCAAAGAAGACGGACGAATCGACCCCGTTCAGCTTCTTAAGGCAACGTATGACAGCGGTGTGAGCGTTGCGGAAATGGATTTGACCGCACGCGGCAAAATCGTGAAGGACTCCTCCGGGAACCTCGCTTTACAGGTGGACCCGACTCGGTCGTTTGCCATTGTGCCGGATCAGTTGTCGCAAGGACTCGAAGCCCTTGCGGGTTCTCAAACCGTTGTCACCGTTCGCGGCCAGTTGTACAAGAAGACCTCGGGCAAGAAGAAAGCGGACCTTTCAGCTCCGCTGAAGCTGCAAATTCTTGAGGTGCAAAAGAAGGAGTAAATGCTGAGACGACATTTGTTTTGTCTGAGCCTGGGCGTGTTTGGATTCGCCGGATGCAATCAGTATTCGGCGAGTCCATCCATGCCGGCGGCAGCGTCAATCGCAGCAGGCAAAATTGGTTCACCGCTGCCCGAGTTTTCGGTGAAGGACCTGCAGGGTCGGCTAGTCACCTCCCAGGAACTACGGGGCAAGGTGGTGCTGGTTGATTTCTGGGCCACTTGGTGTCAGCCATGCAAGCGGGAGATGCCGGGTTATCAGCAACTGCTCAACCGCTATGGGCCGGAGGGGTTTGCAGTCATCGGATTCAAATTCGATACGATGAAGGATACCGAAGACCCAGTTCGGTTTGCGCGAAGACTTGGCGTCCGCTATCCGCTGGTCGTCGCAACGGATGTTGTCAAGGAAAAATTTGGCGGAATCGAAGGCCTGCCGACAACGATGATCTACGACCGTCAGGGTATTCTTCGCGAGAAGATCATAGGATTTGAGTACACGGATGCAGTCGAGCACACGCTCAAGCCTCTTTTCTAATCCTGTGCTTTATTTCATACAACTCACCGGTCAGATAACCAACCGGCCCTTCTTGCTTCTGTTTTTGAATGGCAAATGCCTGCCCCGCAGCGTAACATGAGACTCTTTCTGAAGGGACGTGCGCCATGATCCTCGGCATGTCGACAGAGACCTACACGCTCATCCACGTGGTGATCAGCCTGATCGGAATCGGGTCGGGACTGGTGGTCTTGTATGGGCTGCTCACCGGCAAACAGCTCGACCGTTGGACTGCCCTGTTTCTGGTCACCACGATCCTGACCAGCGTGACCGGGTTCTTCTTTCCCATCCACCAGGTCACGCCGGCGCTCATCGTCGGCGTGATATCGCTGGTGCTGCTGGCGATCGCCATCCTGGCCCGCTATTCCCGGCGCCTCGCCGGCGCCTGGCGCTGGATCTACGTGGTCTGCGCCGCAATGGCGCTCTACCTGAACGTCTTCGTTCTGGTGGCGCAGTCCTTCATGAAGGTTCCGGCGCTCAAGGCGATGGCTCCTACCCAGTCCGAGCCGCCGTTCATGGTGGCGCAGGTCGTGGTTTTGTTGATTTTGATCGTGCTTACCGTGGTCGCGGTAAGAAAGTTCCGCGGTGAGGCATTGCGAACGGCCTGATCGACAGTCCTCAACACGCCGCCTGCTGGATCTTTGCCCCCTTGAGAAATGCCAGCAGGCCGGTATTGATTTGGTCTTTTGTCGGGATCGTTTCCCGACTTCTTCATTTTGATGAGTTCTGTTTTGCCGGTGGGCCCGGGTCTGCCGCGTCGGCCAGCGGCAACCACACTTGAAAACGCGTGTCGCCGGGTTTCGATGCCACCTGAATATTGCCGCGATGTTTCTTCACGATTCTCTGCGCCGTGTCCAGACCGAGCCCGGTTCCGTCTCCCACTGCCTTGGTGGTGTAGAAAGGCTCAAAGATATGGGGCATGATCTCCGGCGGAATCCCCGGACCGTTATCGCCAATCTCCACTACCACGCAGCCGTCATCGCGATAGGTTCGCACCCGGAGTTCGCCCTTTCCGGACATGGCGTCAATGGCATTGTCAATGATGTTGGTCCATACCTGGTTCAACTCGCTCCCGAACGAGTTGACGAGAAAGGGAACGCTTTGATAGTCGCGCGCCACCACCACGCCGCGTTTGATTTTGTGGTTGAGGATGGTCAGCGTGGTTTCCAGGCTTTTGACGATATCAACATTCTGCACCGGCGCCTGGTCCATGAAAGTGTATTCCTTGATGGCGCGAACCAGGTCGGAGATGCGCGAGGTGCTGCTCTCAATTTCGTTCAACAGGCCGGCCACCTCCAGGGAAGCGCCGATCCGAACCAGGGCGGCGCGGGCGGTTGCGGCATCCAGCTTCGCGAACAAGGATTCCAGCACGTCCGGCCGGGCTCCTTTTCGCGCCAGGTCGGCCGAGAGCTGCCACAAGTCACTTTGCCCGTGACTGCGCAACAGGGAGTCGATCTCATCCTCAAGAGCGCTGATGGTCAAGGCGTTCGGTGGAGGTTCATCCTTCTGGATGAGCGAGGCTTCCAGATTTTCGATCTCCGACTTCTGCGCGGCTGTAAGCTCGCGCGCGCCCAGTTCGTGGCTGGCATCGCGAATTCGTTTCAGGATGCCCCGCAATTGGCCGGCCGCGCGCTTGGCAGCCGAGGCGGGATTGTTGAGCTCATGAGCCAGGCCGGCGGAAAGTTTTCCCAGAGCCGCCAGCCGGTCTCGCTGTTGCTCAACCCGGGTGGCTTCACGGATCCTGTCCGACATCAGGCCGACCAGGCGTTGCGCCAGCTTAGGCATGGTCTGAACCAGGTCGGGAAACAGTGCGGAAGGAAACCGCAATACCCGCGCACTTGTGACGGCGCGCCCGGTCAAAGGAAACTGCTGCATCCGGGAAAAAGGCAGGGTGCCAGTTACGTCCCCCTGCTTCACCGAAATCATGATGATCTCGCCGGCCAGATTGCCCCGCCCTTCCAGCCGGCCTTCAAGGATCACAAACATGGAATCCGCGGGATCGCCTTGATGCATGAACGTATCGCCCGGCTTGAGCGAAAGCTCTTGCGACCGGCTGATGAACCACGCCAGCTGTTCTTCGGGCAAATCCGCAAAGGCAGGCACCCGCAGCAGCTCGGCTTTTTCGACCATACTTATACCTTGCTAAGATACTGATGAATGAATTGGACGGCTACCGACCCTTCACCAACTCCCGAAGCCACCCGCTTGACCGACCCATGGCGCACGTCGCCCACGGCAAAGAGACCCGGAACGTTAGTCTCCAGCAGGAAGGGATCACGGTCGAGCGTCCATCCCTTGGGACGCGCGCCGTCGAAGATCAGGTCAGGACCGGTCAAGATAAAGCCGCGGTCGTCTCTCTCCACCAGATCCCTCAGCCAATCGGTTCGCGGCAGGGCTCCGATAAAAATGAACATTGAGCTGGCCGGCACGCGCTCGATCTTGTTGGTATCCGAACAAAGCACGGATACTTCTTCCAGGTGAGTATCGCCATGGACCTCAGCCACGCTGGCATGGGTCCATAACGAAATGTTGGGCGTCTGCTGAACCTGCTCAATCAGGTACTGCGACATGGTGGCGCCCAGCGAGCTGCCGCGCACGAGGATCACAACGCGTTCCGCGTACCTCGCAAAATTCATCGCTGCCTGGCCCGCTGAATTCGCGCCGCCTACCACATAGACGATTTCGCCCCTGCAGGAGATCGCTTCCGTGGCGCCGCCGCCATAATAAACGCCCGAACCCTGCAACCGGTCGATGCCGGGAGCTTCCAGTCGCCGCCACTGTACTCCGGTGGCGATCATCAGGGCATGGCAAGAGATCTCGGTTCCGTCCGCCAACTTGATAATCCGGTAGGAACCTTCCGTGCGAACGCCAACCGCCTCCTGGGGCGTGAGGATCTCCACTCCAAATCGCTTCGCTTGGACAACCGCGCGCCGGGCGAGATCCCCGCCGCTGAGGCCGGTGGGAAAGCCCAGATAGTTTTCGATGCGCGAGCTCATGCCCGCCTGTCCGCCCGGGGCTTCGCGCTCGATCATCACCGTGTGCAGCCCTTCCGACGCTCCGTATACGGCCGCCGCCAGACCGGCCGGCCCTCCGCCTACGATCGCCAGATCATAAAAGCTGGTTTGGGCTCGCTTGAGCAGCCCGACCTTTTGCGCAACTTCCGCCGGCTCGCCCTCCAGCAGCTTGGTTCCGTCAGGGAACAGCACCAAAGGTAGGCTGGCGGCCTCAGGTCCCAGAGTCTCCAATAGTTGTTTGGTTTCCGGATCGTGGGCGGAAAGCTCGACGTCAATCCACTGGTAGGGGACGCGGTTGCGGGCCAGGAAATCGCGCAGCTCATACGATCGCCGCGACCAACGCGTGCCCAGCACACGGATCCCCTCAAAAGCCGGACGGTACGACGCCAGCCAGTCATCGAGCATGTCATCCAGTTGCGGATACAGGTGTTCTTCCGGCGGGTCCCAGGGCTTCAAGAAGAAGTAATTGATGTTGACTTCATTGATGGCGCTGATAGCCGCATTGGTGTCGGCATAGGCGGTGAGCAGCGCCCGTTTGGCTTCCGGAAAGATCTGCATGGCCGCCTGGAGAAATCCCACGCCATCCATCTTGGGCATGCGCTGGTCGGCGAGCAGGAGCGCCACACTGTCATTGCGGACCTTCAAATCCTTCAAGAGATCGAGGGCCTGCTCGGGAGCATCGCTGGCCAGCACGCGATACTCAGCGCCGTACCGGGAACGCAGGTCGCGCTCGATGGCCCGCAGAACATCCGAATCGTCATCCACGCTGAGTAAAATCGGTTTGGCCATGGTTCTTCTGAGCTGGTGCAGGAGTCGCGCAAGAATTGTGCTTCCCTTAACAAAACGCTTTAGATGCGCGAAGTTGCATTTGGGTCGCAGCTTCACATTGATTCTACAATGGGGGCTGCTCGCGTTGGGAGAACCGGCGTCCGCGACACCCGACGCACATCGGCCCTCAGCTCGACAGGTTAGAGCGGTTCCAGAGTTGCTATACCCCAATTACCAGTGGATGAGCGGCCTTCTAGCTAGGGCCGCGAAAAAGGGATTTTTTGTCTGGGCTTTAAGCCCTGGTGCAAAGAATTAGTAGGCGACACCAATTGTGGAATCGCTCTAGTTCTTCTGGGTCGCTGCACTTCCCGACTTCTTATGCTTCCACAAGCGTTCGATGTCCGGCCAAAACTCGCCAATAGTGTTGGCCACAATGCCGAAGCCTGCCTGGGTGAGGACGCCGTGAGCGCCCAAGGTCAGCAAGTCATGGTTGGGAGTCCAGGTGGCGGCGACCACTCCCGCGCCAAAGGCCGCGGCGTAAAGAGGAACCTGCGGACGAATCTTGGTCTCGGTTCGGTCATAGGTCACGAAGTTTCTGATCACGGCATGGCGGGTGCGCGGCCAGAAGCCGTCGCAGCGGCAGCGGTTGTAGCGCGGTTCGTAGCCGAGCAACCCGTTGCCCAAAGCGCTGAGCGAGTTTTGGATGACAAACTGGCCCTGGCGCGAAGCCACGCGTTTTCCGTAACCAGCCCAGCCGTCGCCCCAAGCAGGCGGATGGTTTCTGGCCTGGTCGGAGAGGGAAAAGAAAGCCGTCTTGAAGTAGATTCCGTAGGTGGTGAAGCTCACACGCACCCACAACTGTACGCGCTGACGGCCGTTGAGCGATACCAGCGGGACGTCCTTGGGAACGTAAGCTCCGTACAGCCAATTGACGTTGATCTGTTTGTCGGATTTCTTGCTGCTTGGCTGGGGCGTTCCTTGTGCGCCGGGCGCCGGTGTCTGCGGATTTTGTGGGTTCTGCTGGGCGAGACACGAGCGGGCAAGAAGAGCCGCAACAACTACGATAGCCCAGCGCATCGCAGGGCGGCGCCGGCTCAGCCTCGGCCGCATCGTCCAACAGCAAGAGCAGGAGCCGCCAACCGCTGCCGCCATTTCGATCCTACAGCTTCTGGTAATTCGAGTTCTGGGTTGTAATCAGCAGATCCTTGCTGACTCCGTTGATTTGCGACGTGGACACATGACTGGTTCCGTCCGGCAACTGGCTGTACTGCTGGGCGATCTTCACGGCATCCTTGGGATCGCTGAGGTAAGACTGAATCTCAACGCTCTGAATCGCCTTGGTCTGCTGGTTGAAGATCAATGTGACCTGGTCGTTGGGCTTCACGTAGTTCTTGATCACCATCTTTACTGCGCCGGGGGCGCCACCGGAAGCGAGCATCAGATTGCCCTGCTGGTAGGCCTGCTGTAGTTTTTGAGGGTCGGGCGCATACTGCTGGGCCAGGGCACCGATCTGCTGGCCGTATTCCTGGAACTCTTCTTTTTTCTTCTCTTTGATATGACCCTTGACGCCGTGGCCGCCCGAGGATTGGGGCGTGCCCATGGTCTCCGTCTTCTGCGGTTTTCCATCCGGGCCGAGACGCACCTGAAAGAGCTTCTGGCTCTTCACGTCGCCTTTCACGGCGGTGGTCTGCTGCTCCTGCCAGGTGTACTGGGCCAGGGCCTGCTTGTTCTTGGCAGCCGACTCTTTGACTTCGGCCAGACGTTCCTGGAGCTGCGAAGCGGGGGCACCTGCTTGGTTTGGGTTCTGGGCCACCGCGCGGTGGGCCGTCAGCGGGGACAGTGCGAGGATCGCGGCGGCGAGCGTTGCCAAGCCGGTGGCCAAGCTTTTCGATAGATGTTCCTGTTTCATAAAATCTCCTTCTCCTCGAGGAAAGGCCGGTACGCCTGGGGTTTGCGGAGTCGATCGGTGCTAAATGAGATGTACCGGCCTTTTTGCAGGTTGCCGTTGATCTCCGGCAAGCCGGCAAACCCGTCGCATGGGGCTGGCATCATTTCGGCTAACGGCGGATTCCGATCAATCATCAAAACCCGCTGTCCGCAATCGCATGCGGATCACTCAGACCCGGAGAAAAGAAATGAAACAGCGTCTAGTCGCGCTTGCGGCGTTAGCAATATTCTCGTCCATCGCGTTAGTTCCTTAGTCCATGAGTTCCCTCGCCATCAGCCTGATCGTATTTGCGTGCGTTTTTGGCGGCGCTCTGTTGGGTATGTTTCTTCGCGGAGTCCTGCCCGAGCATCATCTGAGCGCCGAGTCGAAGGGCACCGTGAACCTGGGGATCGGCCTGATTGGAACCATGGCTGCTCTCGTTCTCGGCTTGCTGGTGGCTTCTGCGGCTAGTTCGTACAACGCGCAGAAAGACGAACTGACGCAGGTATCCGCCCAGTTTGTCTTACTGGACCGTCTCCTGGCCCACTATGGACCGGAGTCCAAGCTGCCCCGCGACACGCTCCGCAACCGAGTTGCTGGGCTGCTCGATCAACTCTGGCCGCAAGAACGTTCCAGCGGTTCTCAATTGGCGCCGAGCGCCGGGAGTGGTGAGGTTTTGTATGACGAAATTCAGCAGCTCTCGCCGCAGAACGACACCCAACGGTCCATCAAGGGCCAGGCATTGGGTGTCGCGTTGGATGTCGGGAAAACGCGCTGGCTGATGTACGAACAGGGGAGCGTTCCCGTTCCCACCACGTTTCTGGTGGTGGTGGTTTTCTGGCTTACCGTGGTTTTCGCCAGTTACGGCCTCCACGCTCCCCGCAACCCGACCGTGATGTTTACCCTGTTCCTGTGCGCACTGTCCTTTGCCGGCGCTATCCTGCTGATCCTGGAACTGTACAAACCTTTCGAAGGACTGATTCAGATCTCGAGCGCTCCCCTGCGGAACGCGCTTGCACAAATGGGAAAGTAACCCGCGTGGTGATGCCGGTCTCAGCTAATCGTTCGCATTGGCGAGACGGGAAGGTGCCTGTGGTTGGATGACCGCCGCCCTCAACGAAGTTCGCGCGCGGTCTCAGCCTCGCGCGCGCAACGGAAGCCAAGATGGTTGGTCCCGGTGCTGGTCTCGCCCTTGCTGCGCGCGCCCGCGATATAACGGTTGCAGTACTGATCGTTGCAAAGATACGACCCGCCGCGATGCACGCGCTTGGGCACGCCCGGCTCCGCGGGATCAAAGCTGTCCCGAGGGCCCTGGGGATTGATCGCGATCTCGCCGCTGGCGGCCAGAATCGCGTAGTAGTCCGGGCGGTACCAGTCGGACACCCACTCCCATACGTTGCCCGACATATCGTACAGCCCGTAACCGTTGGCGGGATACGATCCTACCGGAGCCGTGCCCTTGAATCCGTCTTCAGCGGTGTTGTGGTCGGGAAAATGTCCTTGAAAGGTGTTGGCCATGTGCTTACCGCCGGGCATGAGCGTATCGCCCCAGTCGTAAGGTTTGCGGTCGAGCCCGCCGCGCGACGCGAATTCGAATTCCGCTTCCGTAGGCAAACGCCTGCCTGACCACTTGCAGTAAGCCACCGCGTCGTCATAGGCAACTTGCACCACCGGATGCTTCATGCGGTCCTTGATGTCGGAGCCGGGACCTTCGGGATGGCGCCAATCCGCGCCCTTGATGTAACTCCACCACTGGAGCTCGTTGTTCAGCGGGACGGCATGGTCCGGCGGCGAGAACACCACGGAGCCGGCCACCAGGTTCTCTTTCGGTGCGGTGGGAAAATCTTCCTGCCGCGGTGTGAGCTCGGCGATGCTCACGTAATGCGTGGCCCTTACGAAAGCCGCAAACTGAGAGTTGGTAACGTCGGTCTTGTCCATCCAGAAGCCGTCAACATACACACGGTGCCAGGGCCGGGTGTCGGGCATGTGGGGATCGTCCGTGCCCATCCAGAACTGGCCGCCGGGAATCCAGACCATCCCCGGAGGTGTGGCTGCGCCGGGCTTTGTTTTGTTGATCTTGGGAATCCAAGCTTTTGGATCAGCGGGGGCTACCGCCGCTGCCGGAGCCGTGCTCGCCGATGCAATCGCGCGCGCCTTGGTGGCGCCGATGCCGCGATCGCAATAAGCTCCGGCCGCCGCGGATGCTTCGGCAACTCGTTCCCGATGCACGCGGTAACTCAGCGTGAGGATAAGGGCCGCGCCTGCCGAGGCCGAAAAAACGATATGTGCCCATCTTCTTCTCCACACCCCGCGAAGATTCATTGGCATGGCGTGCCTCACAATTCATCTCTGTCGCGCCTGGGACCCAAGGGCCATTTTCAGTTCTCGGTTTGCACCTCGATCCGGCCCTGGCGAATAGCATCTTTGAACGCGGCGTGGTCCAGCTCGGCCTAGTCAGCATAAAGTCCGCTGAAATGGGCCACGGCCTTGTCGAAGACATCGCTTTTGCCCATATAGCCGGCCATCATGGCCGGGTCGCCGGAGCGCGCGTGGGCGCGAGCCAGGGTCCAGCCGCACAGCATGGCGTAGTCGAACAAGTTGGAAGGGCTGAACAGCTCCACCAGCGGCTTGATTTTCATGTCTCGCAGTTGGCGAATGTAAAAATGGCGTCCTGCCTGGCCGTGCGTCCAACCCAGAAAGAGGTCGCTGGCGGCCTGCATCAGGTGCTGGCCTACCACCACGCGCTGCCCGTGGTTGCCGTATGTGCTCTTGCCGCGATAGGTCTCGAGGACCGACGGGCCCGCCTCCTTTATCTGGAGGAACAGAGGATCGTCATTCGCGGCCATCATCAGCACGACGGCGCACATCGTGCCCACGCTGCCCACGCCGACCACCTTCAGCGCAAAGTCCATCAACTGGTAGCGATCGAGCAGTGCCTTGCGGTCGTCGGGGAGGCTTTCCCGGTAGCGCGCGAACGCGCGCAGAATATTCTCCCGGTTGGACGCCAGGTTCATGTGGGGATGGTGATAGATCAGCGGCGGAGCGTCCTTGATCGCATAGCGCCCGCCGCGCGCTTCGGCCATCTTGGGAAACTCATGCTCGGCGACGGTTTGCGCCTCCGCCTTCTTGACGCGCTTTTTCAGGCGGCCTTTGACGGCCTTGTCGTGCACGGATGCCAGCACGTCACTCAACTGGAGACGCGCATACCAGACCTCCAGGACCGGCATATCGCCATATTCGACCATGTGCTCGCGATACGACCGCACGCAAGCCAAGGCAGCGTCGCGCTGGTCGGCGGCGGAAAAACCGTTGGAGCGCGCGGCAAAGACAAAGCTGGCCGCCAGGCGCTTCACGTCCCATTCCCAGGGCCCGGGAGAGGTCTCGTCGAAATCGTTGATATCGAGAAGCAGGCGGCGCTCGGGTGTGGCAAAGCAGCCGAAGTTAAGCAGGTGGGCATCACCGCAGAGCTGCGCGTACAAGCCGCTCACCGGCGTGGACGCCAAATCTGCGGCCATGATATTGGCGGTGCCGCGATAGAAGGTAAATGGTGACACCATCATGCGCCCGTAGCGGATGGGAATGAGCTCGGGGATGCGGCCTTTGCTCGATTCAATGACCAGCTCGACCGGATTGCGACGGGTACGCGGCGCCGCCCATTCGCCGTGCTTCTCCCGGGGCACCTTCTGGCGCAACGCCTTGCCCGCCGCGTAGCGTTCATCGCGGCCCGCGGGAAGCTCTGCTGCAGGCCCTGCTTTGCCGGTGCGAGGTCTTGCGGGAAAGGGAGTTACAACGGCTGCCATGGAAGCCTCCTTCTACTTCGTTCTATTGATTCCTTCCTGTCACCGGGTGCTGCCTACCCAGCCGAGACCCTGATTGCCAAGGAACTCGTGATTCGCTTCTCAAGACGTCCACCGATTTCCGTTTCACCGGGGAGTCGAACTCGTACTCTTCGGTCCTTGTGCTGGCGACGGGCCGGCAAGTATGCAGGTCAGCGTCGCCACGACCAGGCACAAACCTGAAGTTGCGGTGTTAGCCGCCGCTCTTCATTTTCTCCAGTTCATCTTTACGGATCTGCTCCTCTGCATGGCGGAAACCTCGAGCACGATTTAGTCGCTTGGAGCATTCTGATGTATTTTCTTGACCTGATCCATGACCTCCTTCAGGTTGTAGCTTGAAGGCGACTGCAACGGCGGATACTTCGCGTATACTCCAGTTCCTTGAGCCACAACTGTTGACCGAGAGGCATTATGCCAAGCCCGTCGTACATAAAGGCTGTGCTCGGGGCGGCCAGTGAGCCGCCGAAGTACAGCAGTGATTTCGTGTCGTTGGGGGTGACGAACTGCTCAAACGGGTCACGCTTGATGTTCTGAATCAAGGGGAAGTGCCAGGCGGTGAGCGGTTGAAGCCAACCGGCTGCCCCCGGCTCCGACATCGTGTAATACATCTTCCAGTTCTTGTAGCGTACTGCCGATGGCGTCGCTCCTGAGTAGTAGAAAAAGACATCGCGCGCCGATTTCGGTGACGTGCCTTCCAGATACGCGCGCTGGTCGAATCCATCGAGCGTAGTCTTGACGATGCCGGAATACTGGCCGGCTTCGAGCTGCTTCTTTAGCTCGTCACCCTTGGGTCCGCCGGCGATGTCCACTAGCGTGGGCAGCCAATCAAGCGCCGCGAACATTTGGTCGTAGACCGTACCCGGCTTGATGTGCCCCGGCCAGCGGATGACGCAAGGTGCCCGGTAGCCACCTTCCCAAGCCTCGCCCTTCTGGCCCTTGAACGGCGTGACACCGCCATCGGGGAAGGTTATCGACTCTGCACCGTTGTCGGTAGTGAAAACTACTATGGTGTTGTCCAGCTGCCCCATTTGTTCCAATTTCGCTAACACCACGCCAATGTTGTCGTCGAGCTGCTTCATGCCCGCTTCCTGGATGCCCCAGTCCTTGCCACCTTTTTCGCCTAACATGTTCAGATACTTGTCCGACAACATGGTGGTGACGTGCATTCGCGCCGGGTTGTACCAGACGAAGAAAGGCTTGCCTGTCTTTTTTGGATCATTGCGGTCGAGGAAATCGACGACCTTGGCTGAGATTTCTTCGTCCACTGTCTTCGAGCGATCAAGAGTCAGTGGACCTTCGTCCTTGCACGTTTGGTTCTTCTGTGTGCCATCTGACGAAGTGCACGAGATAACCGGGCGCGGCGGGGTCACACAAGTAGTAGTGTTCGGGTCCACAGCACCTGGGGTATCAGTGAGCCCGGGAACTGGTGTGTTCTTGCACGGCGGGGCGATGCTCTGCGTAGTCGGGGACTTGTTGATGTCGGGAAAGCTTACCGCCTGCATCGCGTCGAGGTGGTACAAGTAGCCCCAGTACTCCTGGAAGCCGTGCGCTGTCGGCAGGGACTCGGCATTATCGCCCAGGTGGTTCTTGCCGAGCAATTCTTGCGAGCTGTCCAGGTGAATTGGACGTTGCAGCAGAGTGAAGTGGAGAAAGTGAGTTGACTTTCACATCGAGCGCGGATCGGCAACTCCCGCCAAGCAGTCTATCGACTCTGCCTGAGGCATGGTTGCTACGATTCGAGCGGGACGTTGAACTAAGTTGCCAGGGTCACTGCGCGGACTGGCTTCTGGCCGCCTCCATTTTCTTTTCCAACTCCGCCTTGAGGGCTTCGAGATTGAAGCTGGCGCCCTTCTGCATGGGCGGAAACTCAAGAAGAGTCTGAGCGGCTTTAGCGATTTCCTGCTGCACGAAGACAAACCGCCAGAACTCGAATATGAACCAGTTGTAGTACGCCATGGAACCCTGTTTGCCGGTGAAAAACCCCGTTCGCTCAAATGGGTCCAGACGCAGGTTGGTCAGGATGGGCATGTCCACTTTCACCGTGGAGCCGATCCAGCCTTCGGGCTGATCCGTAAAGCGATACTTGAAATCATCAATCCGCACTGCGGCCAGCGTAGTTTCAGTGAAGTAGAAGATCTCGTGCCGCTTCGACGGACCGTGGCCGGTGATCAGATCCAGCTGGTTGTAGCCGTCGAGATGCACTTTGTAGGTGGTATCGCCGACCTGCTTGCCCTTCTTGAGTTCTTCGGCAATGTTGGGGTCGCCGGCAGCGGCGAGGAAAGTGGGAAACCAATCCAGCCCGGAAATCACTCCGTTCTCCACCTTGCCTGCGGGCACGTGGCCCGGCCAACGGATGATGCAAGGTACGCGGAAGCCACCTTCCAGTCCCGTGCCTTTGCCTCCGGCAAATGGGGTTTGGCCGCCGTCGGGCCAGGTGAAGTTTTCGGCGCCATTGTCGGTGGTGAAGACCACGATGGTGTTGTCGTCGAGACCGTTGTCCTTCAGGTACTTCAAGACCGTGCCGACAATATCGTCAAACTGGGCCATGCCGGCCTCTTCGACCGTCCAGCCGTTTTGCGAGTTGCGCATCTTTTCGTATTTCTCCGACAGATGCGTGACCACGTGCATGCGCGTCGGGTTCAGCCATAGGAAGAACGGCTTGCCGCTTTGCCGGGCCTGATCGACAAACTTGAGGGCGTCGCTAAGAATTTCATCGTCAATGGTCTTCATGCGCTCCGGACAGAGTTCGCCCGCGTCCTCGATCCTCTGCTTGCCAATTTTCCCCCAACGCGGCTGCTCCGTAGGATCGTCGCGAGTGGTCGCCCAGCTATGCACCATGTTGCGCGGGCCGACTTTGTCCTTCAGATCGCGCGGGTAGTTGGGATGACAGGGATCTTCCATCGCGTCCAAATGATAGAGGTACCCGAAAAACTCGTCGAAGCCGTGAACCGTAGGAAGAAACTTGTTGAGATCGCCGAGATGGTTCTTGCCGAACTGTCCTGTTGCGTATCCCATCGACTTGAGCATCGTGGCAATCGTCACAGCCTCAGCGGGAATACCCAGCGGAGAGCCCGCTTGTCCGACAGTAGTCAGCCCGGTGCGAAAAGGGAGTTCGCCGGTGATAAAGTTGGCGCGTCCCGCCGTGCAGCTTGCCTCGGCGTAGTAATCGGTGAAACGCATGCCTTCAGCAGCCATTCGGTCCAGGTTAGGCGTCCTGCCGACCATTATTCCCTGGTGGTAGGCGCCGACATTGAACCAGCCGATGTCGTCGCCCATGATGAACACGATGTTGGGTGGCTTCGCGCTGCCGGTTTGCGGCGCGCGGGCCGCTTGCTGTGCGGCGGCGCCGCTAACCGCGAGAAAACTCAAAATGGCAAGCGCTGCCGGTGCCAGCGATCGAAAACTTGTTCTGAAATGCATGTTCTTTACTCCTTACGTCCTATTACTTGCTCGTTTCAGTTGTGAGCGCTGCCGCCGCCGGCGTCTGCGCCGAACGCACACAGCGGAAGCCAAGATGATTGCTGCCACTGGTAACCTCGCCCTTGCCGCGGCTGCCGACCAGGTAGCGGGCGCAGTACTGGTCGGTACACAAGAAAGATCCACCGCGCATCACCCGTTTTTGTTCGCTGGGCTCGCTGGGGTCCCAAGGGGAATCGGGCCCTTGCGGATTGCGCACCACGCCGCCCTGGGCCGCGAGTTGCTCGTAGTAATCCGGGCGATACCAGTCGCTGGTCCATTGCCAGACGTTGCCCGCCATGTCATAGAGCCCGTACCCGTTCGCGAGAAATTGCGCCACCGGAGCGAGGCCCGCGAATCCGTCGGCGCCCTGGTCCTCGGGCGGGAAATGGCCCTGGTGGGTATTGGCCATCCACTTGCTTTTGGGATGGAAGTCATTCCCCCACGCGTAGAGATTCCCGGCGAGACCGCCACGTGCGGCGAACTCCCATTCGGCTTCCGTGGGCAGACGCTCGCCCGCCCACTTGGCGTAAGCCTCAGCATCTTCGTAAGCGATATGGACGACGGGGTACTTTTCTTTGCCCTTGATATTGCTGCGCGGGCCCAGAGGATGGCGCCAGTTGGCGCCGCGAACGTAGCTCCACCACTGGTAGTGATCGTCGAGCGCGACCGGATGGTCCGGCGGCGTGAATACCACCGAGCCGGCCACCAGGTTCTCCGGCAGAGCATTTGGATAGTCTTCCAGGCGCGGCTTGCGTTCGGCGACCGTGACGTATCCAGTGGCCTTCACGAACCTGGCGAACTGTTCGTTGGTGACGTCGGTCTGGTCCATCCAAAAGCCGTCCACGGAAACGCGATGGATGGGGCGCGCGTCGGCCATGGGGTTGGCTCCGCCATTGGGAAGCCCACGCGGGTCCTGGATGCCCATGGAGAATTCGCCGCCGGGAATCCACACCATGCCTGCTGGCGCGGAACCCGGAGCAGGATTGCGATTGGCGACTGTGGGAAGGAACGAGGCTGGTGCTGGAGGAGACGGCGCCGCGGCGCTTGATTCGCGGGAATGAGTGAACGCGATCGCCCCGACGATCAAGCCGGCGAGAAGCAGCAGCGTCGCAACGCTAAATATGCGGCGCGAATGTCGTCGATGCCGGCGATATTTCCTGCTCCCCATGCTATTCGCCGCGGGCTGTAAACGTAGACAATGCCCAATCCTACTTCTGGATGCCGGCAAAGAAGTTGCGGATGGCACTCATTGCAGAGTTCCAGCGTACTTTTACGGTCAATGCAAATCCCGCGGGATTTTTTCCACACCGAGAGCCAGGAAGTACCTTGGTTTCCCGCTCCGATTCTTACATTCGGCGCGGGGCAGGTGTTCGCCATACGCTCATCAGGCCGTGGAGCAGGAGAGGGTCAAAGAAAGAGTCCCGCGTCCTTTGCGTCGTTGGAGTCTCTCCAGAACTATTTTGCCGCCTATTTATTGGCACTTATCGGAGATCGACTTCACTTTCTTCACTCCGAAGGTCGCTTGCGCTCCCGTGTCGGAGCCCGCCTCGCCGCCGCCCGAACTGCCCGCGTTGCCCCAGAGGCGAACCTGGTGGCCGACGTCTTCTGCCAGCCCGGAAGTGTCGCCCGTAAGCTGATAGGTTTTACCCGTGGCATCGGTCAACTTGAAGGTATCGGCGGCGCCGGAGAGGCAGCCCTCGATGGTCTGACCTTTTTGATCCGAGGTTGCCGTTTGCGATTTGTCGGGCTGCTGCGCCGACGGTGAGCTGCCGCTTTGCGCCCACACCCATGGCGACGAAAACAGCAGAATTGCTGTTGTAAGAAACAACTTTTTCATGACTTCCTCCTGGTCTTCGGCGTTCGATATTGCTTTGGTCTTCGATCTCCCGCCTTGCGGGCTGAAGTCGCGGAACAGGAGCAGAGACCGGGCCAATCAGAAGGAAATCTCCAGCCCGACCAGCGCCCCTTTCTGGGTCAAGCTCACCCCAAGCCGCTGGGTCTTGGTGTTGACATTGAATCGCGATCCCAACTGGTAGCCGCCGCGCACGGCAAGGTTCTTGGTCAACTTGAGTCCCACGTTGCCTTGCGACGACACGAAGTTGCCGTAGCCAAAGAAATACATGCCCAGCACGTTGGCGGTCACAAAGAGACGCTTGGCCGGATAGAAACGGATTTCGGGTCCGGCTACGGGGAGCGGCGCCCGCAACGACCCGGAAGAAAACGCCGCTGTCTGCGGCACACCATGGTTGACCTGGGCCGCGGCAAACAACGATCCGGTGATGTCAAAGATGTCGAGCTGCACTTGTGCGCCCAGGTTCCATCGTTTGCGCCGGATGAAGTCGTACTGGTAGCCCGGGACCAGAACCCGAGCGGAAAGATTGGCCGAGGTCACGGTTCCCACGGCGAAGGTCTGGCCTTGAAATACTACGGTCCGGTTGAACGTGACCGTCTTGGATTGGTCGAAGTTAGTGGCGATGAAGGAAAGATGGTTCTTGCGGGTGAACTTCCAATCCGCCTTTCCGGTGAAGGTGGAATAGGAATTGAAACCAATGTCCGCTTGCAGATCGAAAAAACCGGTATTCCCTTTGCTGGTGAAAGTTCCCGATGGCTGGGAATAAAACCAGAACGCATCAAAGCGAAGTTTATAGGCGTCCCAGTCTTCCTTGTCTTTGTCCTTGTCCTTGTCACTGGCATACGCGGGAGCTGCGAAGAGAACGAGCAAAGTGAGAGCGGACATCATCCGCGTCCAGCCCAGAACTTTCTTCTGCCACTGCATTGCGAAGGGCACCTTTCGGCGATGCCAGGACCGCCTTCGTCAGGGAAGACTGGCATTCTGGACACCATGGATAGGGATGTAACACTCCCGACAGGGGTTTTCCGTCAACTTCCCCATAGGGTGTTTGCGATACACGAACCGGCAAAGGCATCTGCTGGCGCGCTCGACCGCTTTGATGGAGTTTCTTGCCCATCAAGCGGGAGGGACATGCCGGCTCTCCGCTGCCGCAGGGGAACGCCGGCCGCTAGTTCTTTTGTTCCCCGGCTTTCACTGAAGCCGCGGTCAGCGTGTCAATCAGGGGCTTGGCCTCTTCGGGCATCATCGCAGCGCCCGAGAGAATCTGTTGCGCGCTGAGTTTTTCGCCATAGAGATCCTTGTTGGCGTCGCCGTCGACGCGAAGCGTCATTCCTGAGACCGATACCCCGGCAAACACGCCATGGGACCGAGAGTAGGAGAGCATCTGGGCCTGCATCCTGGCGTTGGTGGAAGCCTCGGCGGTTCTGCCCACGGGCCCGGCGGCCACGCTGGCTTCGGCGCCCAGCTTGATTTTGCTTTTCATGAGAGAGCGGGCCCCATCGTCGTTGAGCACCAGGATGACGACGTCAGTGGCCTCGACGCCAAGCTGGAGACCAATGTCGCCGCCGCCCGAGGCCATCATGACCGGCGGGCTCCAAGGCCCCTTGAAGTCTTCCCCGGTGCGGCAGGTCATCACACCGCGCCCGTAATCGCCCCCGATCAGGAAAGCTGCTTTCTTGAGCCCGGGGATTACGATGACGCACTTGGTACCGGCGAGCACGCTCAGGGGAACGCCTTTGTCGGGCGCCTGGAAAATGTCCTTCGCCACATTCGCTGATTCAGTGATACGTTCTTTTTCTTTTTCTCCCGAGTCCGCCCAGGCCGAAACCATCAGGCCCAGAACGACAACCCCAGCACATGTGAGTCTCTTCATTTTTGAACCTCGTCTGCCCGCGCTACCGGCTTCGCGCCTCACAGCGCGCAGCAGTACTGACTGGGATGTGATTCTCTCCCTGGGAGTTTTCCGCCCCTCGGCCGGCGGCGGTCATTGACAAGAAGTACTCAGCA
>DATDGY010000202.1:0-3521 GCA_036521855.1 Candidatus Angelobacter sp. | reverse complement strand
GTCCCTGGGGCTGGTTCATCGATCTCGTCAACCAGGGCCTGGGCGTTTACTGGAGAGCTACTTGACAACCCATAAGACAGGCTTACAATACCCGCAATTCGCGAACCGGCGCCCTGAAAAAGCGCCTGCGTGCCGAATATGAACCCGATCCAGAATTCACCCGTCGCGAAACGACCTCCCGAAAAGACAGATATGAAGCAACTCTGCAGGCATACGCGTGTGCGGGTTGTGGCCCGCGAAGAAGACGCTGAATTTGTTGAGTGCCAGGAATGTGGCGATGTCTTTGAGTCCAGCGAGTTCAAGGATATGGCCATCGAAGAAAATATCCGGCCTGAAGAAGCCTGAGTCTTCCTGCCCCAGGTGGCAGCGTAATGATCTGGTATCGAAGGCAGGCGGCTTTCTGCTTCATGGTTTGTCTCCATTCACCTCGGCCGGGACCCCGATCCCGTCAAAACGAATTACAAGGCCAGGGAGGCTTCGGCGGAGAACTCGGCGCCGGCAAAGTTGTGAGCCAGGAATTTTGGATATGCCGCGGCGGCGATCATGGCGGCGTTAT
Source organism: Candidatus Angelobacter sp. (assembly GCA_036521855.1). Classification (GTDB taxonomy): domain Bacteria; phylum Acidobacteriota; class Terriglobia; order Terriglobales; family Acidobacteriaceae; genus Angelobacter. The sequence goes on along the minus strand of DATDGY010000202.1, from coordinate 2,965 downwards.
CTGTAGAAAGCTTGCGTGACGGAAAAAACACCGGCAGCGCTTCGCGCGCAGCCTCAAGCTCAAACTTTCTCCGCAATTCGCTGTTAGCGGCCACGCCGCCGGTGACAAACAAGGTCCGGGCGCCGCGGCCACGGGCAGCAGCGAGTGTTCTAGAAACCAGGTCCTCCACGACTCGTCGCTGGAAGGAAGCAATCAGGTCGAGCGTCTTGCGGTCGCAGTGCGCCAGGAAGTGCGCCGGGCCGGGCTGGGCGACCGCCGCCAGCGCCTGCCGCCGGGCCTCAATCGAGTCCTGCATGGCTTCGTTCTGGACATAGCGCAGGACCGCGGTTTTGATGCCGCTGAAGGAAAAATCGTAGGCTGTTTGGTCTTCTTTCGATGTGCCGCGATTGCGATGCTTGATCTGCGCCGGACCAAATCTCACCGCGAGCGGATTGCCGTGCTGCGCCAGAGCGTCAATGATGGGCCCGCCGGGATAACCCAGGCCGAGCAACTTGGCGACCTTGTCATAAGCTTCGCCGGCAGCGTCGTCGCGGGTCCGGCCGATGTTCTCGTACCTCCACCCATGTGCTTGCTCTTCCGCCAAAAACAGGTGTGTGTGCCCGCCCGAGACCACCAGAGCCAGCAGCGGAAACGCAGCCTGGAACTCTCCTTTCTGCTTCTCTTCGAGCAGCACCGCATGAATATGTCCTTCCAGATGATTCACGGTGATCAGCGGCTTCTCCAAGGCAAAAGCCAGCGCCTTGGCATAGCTGATGCCGACCAACAGGGCTCCTGCCAGCCCCGGTCCCTGGGTCACTGCGATGGCGTCGACAGACTGGTAACTCTGTCCGGCCTCGGCCAACGCCTGGCGCACGACCGGAACAATGGCTCGCAGATGTTCGCGCGAGGCCAGCTCCGGCACCACACCGCCATAGGGCTGATGCGTGGCAATCTGCGACGAGACCACGTTGGACAGCACGCGCTCACCCGCGCACACCACGGCGGCTGCGGTTTCATCGCAGGAGGTCTCAATCCCCAGAATGCAGGCCTCGGGCATACATCTATATTATGGAATTCAGGATAACAAGGTGGCAAAAGCTTGCCGGAAATAAACCTCAAGGCGGAAAAAGCGCAGCAGGCTGCACGCATCGTGCAAACGTTGCGGGAGAACGGTCACTCCGCGTACCTGGCCGGGGGCTGCGTGCGCGATCTGTTGCTCGGCCGTGAGCCCGCCGACTATGACGTTGCGACGTCAGCCGTGCCCGCGGAAGTGATGTGCCTGTTCCCGCAGACGTACGCGGTAGGCGCTCAATTTGGCGTGGTGCTGGTGCCCAACCGACGTGACACGCCCGAGGGCGAGCGTGACAATTACGTCATCGAAGTGGCGACCTTTCGCAGCGACGGCGCCTACTCCGACGGCCGCCACCCCGATCAGGTACGTTTCTCGAGCGAAGCCCGCCTGGACGTGCAGCGCCGCGATTTCACCATCAACGGCCTGTTGCTCGATCCCGTCTCTCACGAAGTCCTGGATTTTGTGGACGGCCGCCGGGACCTGGAGCGCGGCATCATCCGCGCCATTGGCGAACCGCACCAGCGCTTCTCCGAGGACAAGCTGCGCCTGCTGCGGGCCGTGCGCTTTGCCGCGCGCTTCGGCTACGCCATCGAAGATCAAACTTTCGCGGCCATCCGCGAACTGGCGCCGCAAATTCATCAGGTAAGCCAGGAACGTATCCGCGACGAAATTCTCAAAATGCTGACCGAGGGCCGTGCCCGCCAGGCCTTTGAACTGCTCGACCAGGCCGGCCTGCTGGAGCATGTCCTGCCCGAGGTCAAGAAGATGCAGGGCGTGCAGCAGCCTCCGCAGTTCCATCCCGAGGGCGATGTCTGGGTACATACGCTCATGCTGCTGGAAGGCCTGCCCGCCGGAGGCTCGAAGACGCTGGCTCTGGGCGCGCTCCTCCATGACGTAGGCAAACCGCCGACATTCCGCGAAGCCGAAGACCGCATCCGCTTCGACGAGCACGCCGAGGTCGGCGCCAGAATGGCCGAGGAAATCTGCCGCCGCTTCCGGCTTTCCAACGACGAAACCGAACAGGTCTGCGCCTTGGTGGCCAACCACATGCGGTTTGGCGATGTCCGGCGCATGAAAGATTCGACCCTGAAGCGCTTTTTCCGCCTGCCCCGATTCGAAGAACATCTCGAGCTGCACCGGCTGGATTGCATGGGCAGCCATCGCGGCCTGGAACTCTACGACTTCGCGCGCGATAAGTTGCGCAGCTTGCCCGCGCAGCAGATCCGTCCCCAGCCGTTGATCACCGGCGACGACCTCATCGCCGCCGGCTATTCGCCCGGTCCGCAGTTCAAAGAGCTTCTCACTGCGGTCGAAGACGCCCAGTTGGAGGGATCGGTCAGCACCAAGGAAGAAGCGATGGAGTTGGTGAGGCGCTTGAGCCAGCGGCACTCGTAACGGTACTTCCCGCAGATCCTTAAGAGATGGAGCGCCGTTTAGCAAGCTGAGAGGGGGGCCCCCCGGTCTTCCGACCGGTTGCCTTGGTCGGGGGCTTTCGTCCTCTGTGCATTGCTTCGCGCAAGTAGCGATTGATCCGCGTCTGATAGCCCTTGCCTTGGCCTTTGACCCACGCGAGAACGTCAGAATCGATGCGGATCGTGAGCGACTTCTTGAGGGGCCGATAGAATTTTCCGACCACGGCTCCGCTCCAGTCCGTTTTTTCCGGAATATCGCTGAAATCGATGTCTGTATCCTTCATCCGCTTCAGAGCACGAATCTGCTTAGCCTGATTTTTTGTGAGCTTCATAATCTTTCCTTTCCGCCGAAGTTGCCTTTCGAGCCGAGATCAAGCGAATCACGTCCTCGCCGTCTTCTTCTTCCCGCCAGGTGTGCGCCACCAATACAGGAACACCGTCGATCGTTCCTATGGTCTGCCATCTTTCCTCATCGTTAACGACGCGATCAAGATCGCTCAAG
>DATDGY010000201.1:0-50123 GCA_036521855.1 Candidatus Angelobacter sp. | reverse complement strand
CGCCAGCAAGGTGGCGCCCGAGATCTCCAGAGGCAACTCTACCGGCCCCAAAAAACGGAAGCGCAGGGTCGCGCTCCAGAAGACACGGCCGAGGCCGGGCCTGAGATAAGAGGCGTAGTTCGCCAGACCGATGCATCCCGTCGCCATGGAAACCGGTGCGCTGAAGATCAGTTGAAAGACGAAGAGAAAAGAAAGCGCGCGTCCAAGCTTGCGCCTCCCGTAGATTTCCTCGAGGTATTCGTATGAGCCGCCGGCTTTGGGCATAGCGGCTCCGAGCTCGGCCCAGATCAGGCCGTCGAACATCGCCAGTATGGCTCCCGCGATCCAGCCGAAGATGGCCTGCGCTCCTCCCATGGCAGCCACGATGAGCGGGAGAGTGATGAACGGGCCCACGCCAATCATGTCCACCATGTTCAAGGCGGTTGCCGGAAAAAGCGTTAGACCCCTTACCAGTTGCGGGCCGTTCTTGGTGCGTGTGTCCACCGGGTTTGATGTGTCCGAAGGATTGATGAGAGACATGATGAGCGTTAGGGTCCTGCTGTGCCCCTCAACTCTAAATCAGCGCGGTAGGCCAACGCTAAGGGCCCAGGGGTGGTTCGCGATCACGTACGCCTAGCTCCTCAGCAACAGCCCGACAATTGAAGCCGACATCAGGTTGGCCATGGTCCCGGCAATCATCGCGCGAAAGCCGAGCTTCGCGAGCTGGTCGCGTTTGTTGGGCGCCAGCGCGCCAATGCCGCCGATCTGGATGCCGATAGAGCTGAAGTTGGCGAAACCGCACAGAGCGAACGTCGCGATGGTGAAAGAGCGCGGATCGAGCGTGGCTTTCTGCGCGCCCAGCGCGCTGTAGGCGACCAGTTCGTTGACTACCATCCGCGTACCCAGCAGGTTGCCGACCGCGGCGCAGTCCTTGTGGGGTACACCGATGAGCCATGCAACCGGGTAAAAGATAAACCCCAAAACGCGCTCCACGCTCTCCGGAAACCAATGCATGTGGTTGAGGTTATGAATGCCCCCCATCATGCCATTCAGCAAGGCTATCAAGGCGATAAACGATATGAGCATGATGCCCACGTTGAACGCCAGCCTGCCGCCGTCACTTGTGCCCCGGGCAATCGCCGAGAGCAAATTGGAATCCTTGTGCATGTCTTCTTCCGCGATGTGAATTGTCCCGGCAGTCTTGGGTTGTTCGGTCTCTGGGACCAGCATTTTTGCCATCAGGATTGTTCCCGGCGCGGTCATGATCACGGCCGCGAGCAGATGCCGGGCTTCGATCCCCTGCTGTATGTACGCCGCCATGATTCCGCCGGAGACGTGGGCCATGCCCGCCGTCATGATTGTCATGAGTTCTGAATTAGTGCACTCGGGCAACAGCGGACGGATGGTCAAAGGAGCTTCGGTCTGCCCCATAAAGATGGAGGCAGCCACATCGAGCGATTCTGCTCCGCTCACCGCCATAAATCGGCTCATCAGCCAGGCCATTCCTTTAATAAGGACCTGCATGATGCCGAAATAGTAGAGTACGGCGAACAGTGCGGAAATAAAGATGATCGTGGGTAGAACCTGAAATGCAAAAATAAACCCCGCCTGTGACCATTCAGGGCGAAGAAACCACAGCTTGACCTTGGGATCGGCTGGAAAGCCTAAATTGCCGAACACAAACGACGATCCGGCAAAAGCATAGGCCAACATAGCATTGACCTTATCGCCGGCATACGTCATGACTTTCTGTCCCCAGTCCGAGTAGATAACAACCAGCGCAAAGGCGAACTGCAGACTTAGTCCCCATACAACGGTTTTCAAACGAATGGCGCGTCGATTGGTGGAAAATGCGTAGGCCAACGCCAAGAACACAATGATGCCCAGCAAGCCTGTGAATCGAGACATGAAGACCCTTCTCGCTCAAATCAAAATGATTCGAACGCGCTGATTTTTAAGGATTGGCCCGAAAAGTCCCGTCTATTCTAGCTGCCGTGTCAATAGCTCTCAGAGCCGTCCTTCAAACTCGGCAAAAGCTTTCTCCAGTTCCCACTCAGATCGCGCCTTCTCGCTTTGTGACAGCAAACGGTCGCAGCCCGGCGAGACCTTAGCCGCCTTTGGTGCATCGCCGGCACAGGCAGCGATTTTTTGCGACTTGGCAAGATTGTTCCAGATACTCGCCCCAGGAAGGAAGCTATAGGCCACGCTGGCTCTCGCCATCCTCTTTATCTCGGCATAGCTCAGGCCGTAGGTTTCGACCGCCCGCTGGTACTCTTGGGTCATGCTGGAACGGGCCACGCCGGGGTCGTCTGTGGCCAGGGCCACGGGAACGCCAAAGCGGATGTACAGCGGCAGGGGGTGGGCGTTGCCGGTCACCCCGAGAATCACATCGTTGCTGGTGAGGCAGATCTCCACCAGCACTTTCTTCTTGGCCATCTCGCGCAGCAAGCCGGTGGGATCGGGTTCGTGGATCAAGTCCACGCCGTGGCCGATGCGCTGGGCATGGCCGCGCTCAACCGACGCCCGGATGTGAAACATCTCTTCCGGCGCCGCCAGCACCGGCGTCAACTCGCCGGCATGCAGCGTGATGTGTACCTTCGGATAAATCTGGTGAAGGTAATCCAATATCTGCATGTGAGTGTTGAAATCGTGGATGGGGACGTACCAGTCTTCCGCCATGACCAGGTTCAGACCCACCACTCGCGGGTCGCTCGATGCCATCTCAAAGCCGGCGAGAATCTGGGCATAGACCTGCTCCTTGGGCACCCCGCGCGACACTTGATAAAGGTAGCGCGCCTGGACATTGCATCCGGGGTCGGCCTGCGGCGTCTCGCAACGGAGCTCTTGCTGCTCCGTGGCTTCCATTTTATCCAAGCCGCGGCTGGCCTCGGCCACGATTTGTTTCATGCCGCCGGCGAGAAGCTGTTCCCGCATCTTGGCCAGATCATCGTTCCAGCCTACGCTGGCTCCCAGCTTAGCTGCCTGACCGCCATCAGGATTGAACATCAACTCCATATATTGCAGATGCTCATCGGCGGCGCGGGACCGGACCTCCTCCAGCATCTCCGGAGTGCGGTTCCAGGTGGCAGCGCCGAATTTGCCAAAGGTAGCGAAGAAGTGGTCATGTCCGGACTCCATCCCCGGACGCCAGCCCCGCATGGAAAACGCATCGAGCAGCAGGCTGTACAACCCTGTGTCCCGGTAAGCCGTGCTGGCTGGTGGCTTACCTTTCTCCGGGTCGCACGGAGGCGGAAAAAACGTGGCGGTGGCACGGTCCACGCACAAGCCGTCCTGCACCGCCCAGCGAATGAAACTCTCTGCGTAAATCGCACCCGAGAGATGGTTGTGCAGGTCTCCGCCCTTCGGCATCTGGTGAAGGAAATCAAAGAGCAACGAAGGCTGGTTGCGGATGGACTGAAAATGTTGCGCCGTCTTTTGTTCCGGGCTCGCGCTACGCTGGGCCCAGGCCACATTGGCAAGGACGATCAGCAGGACCAGCCAATGCCGCGGACGCCCCCTCAACATCTTTCTTTCTCCATTCCTTAGCGGACGATATAGCATTACAGGTTCCTTCTTGTGAAAAATGCGGGCGACTTGAGCGCTCCGGCGGAGCGTTGGAGAGAAATACAGGATTGTATCCCTGAAAGCAACTTAAAAATCGGACGGACCTTGGCTGACCTCTTTCAACAAACTGAAGAAGCTGCGGCTTTCATTTCGGCGAAGAGCGCGTTGCGCCCGGCGCTAGCCATTGTGCTGGGATCGGGCCTGGGCGACTTCGCCGACGAGGCCGCAGACGCGGTAAAGATCAACTTCGCCGACATCCCGCATTTTTCTCGTTCTACGGCTATCGGCCATGCCGGCCGGCTGGTGCTGGGAATGATCGGCACCTGCCCGGTGGTCATCATGCAGGGACGCATCCACCTCTATGAAGGCTATCCTGCGAGCCAGGTAGCGTTCCCCGTGCGTGTGTTCGCCCGGCTCGGCGTGCGCGCTGCCATACTCACCAACGCCGCGGGGGGGATCAACCTCGACTACGGACAAGGCCGCCTGGTGGTGATCAAAGACCACATCAATCTGCAAGGACAAAACCCCCTCGTGGGACCAGAGGACGAGCGCTTTGGATCGCGCTTCATCGACATGACTGAGGCCTATTCGCGCACTTATCGGGGCATAGCCCAAGCCGCCGCGAAAAAACTGGGAATGGAAGTGCCCGAGGGCGTCTATGCCGGCCTGCTCGGTCCCAGCTACGAAACTCCGGCGGAGATACGCTTTCTGCGCACGATCGGTGCGGACTTGGTCGGTATGTCTACAGTTCCGGAAGTTATCGTCGCCAGGCAAATGGGAATCAAGGTCATGGCTATCTCCTGCGTCACCAACATGGCCGCGGGAGTCCTGGACAAGCCGCTGAACCATGAGGAGGTTCTGGAGACAGGAAGACGGGTTGCCGGCCAGTTCACGGCGCTGCTGCGCGAAGTAATACCGGCGATCGCGCGGGGCCTGGCTGATTAATCTTGCAAGTCGAAGGAGTGTACACGGCCTTGCCTGTTCCTTTCAAACTGGTTTCTTTCGATCTTGACGGTACACTTCTGCGCCACACGACTGCCTTGGTCTTCCTCGCAAAGCAAATGGGACATGAACCGACATTGCAGGAACTAGAGCGACGTTTTCTTAGCCATGAAATCTCCAACTCCGTAGTGGCCGAGCGCTCCGCGAACTTTTTCGCAGGAACGACAAAGGAGGTCATTTGGAAATGGCTCGGAAATGCGCCTTGGATTCCAGGGCTGGAGTCGACTGTCCGCACCTTGAAAGCCTCGGGGTGCCAGGTCCTCATCGGTACGATTACTTGGAAGTTCGTCGCTGAGTTCCTGCAGTCCTTATACCCATTTGACGCGATCTCTGGCACGGAGATGGAGGAGGTCGGAGGCCGGCTGACGGGTCGAATCCGGCGTTACTTCGATGAACATGACAAGCTGGCGTTTGTCGAAAAGCATTGTGCTGAGCAAGGTCTTTCACTGCATGATTGCGTTGCGGTAGGAGACTCTCGTTCCGACATTCCTCTATTTAAAAGGGTTGGTCTTGCCATCGCGCTTAACGCCACACGAGAGGCCCGCGATGCAGCACATATCTGCTTGGAAAGTGAGGACTTGTCGGAAGTGTTGAGGCCGATTCTTCAACCCGCGACGTGACCGCGCGCCTCCTCTCCGATCACGCGGCCAATCAAAGGCCGTACCTGGACTGACGTTGCCGCCTCGATCCTGTAACTGTTGAGGATGAGGGGCCGCGCCCGCTCCAGGCGCTTCTCCGAGTTGTAGTGCACCGTACAGAGCGCCTCCCCGGCGGACACCTTATCCGCGAGCTTTTTGTGGACCATGATTCCGACTGCGGGATCGACCGCATCTTCCTTCTTTTCCCTTCCTCCGCCGAGCAGCACTCCGGCGGTGCCAATCTGTTCCACCATCATGGACGTCACCACACCGGACGCCGGACTGGCTACATCGGTCTGAAATTTGGCGCACGGCAGAAGGCCGGGATCGTCTATGACGCTGGCATTTCCGCCTTGCAGCCCGATCATCTCCCGGAACTTCTCCCGCGCCTTACCGCTGGAGATCATCTCTTCCGTCAACGTCTTCCCTTCTTCCAAACTGGCGACGCGCCGTCCCAGCAGGAACATCCATGCGGAGAGCGTTAGGCAAAGTTCGCGCAGGTCTTCCGGACCCTTGCCGTTCAAGACTTCAATACATTCCGCAACTTCGAGAGAGTTACCCACGGCGCGCCCCAAAGGCTGGTCCATGCTGGTAATCACCGCTGCTACGCGCTTGCCCAGGCGCTGTCCGGTCTCCACCATCAGCTCAGCGAGAAAGACCGCGTCCTCTTCTTGCTTCATGAAGGCGCCACTGCCCGTCTTCACATCCAGGATCAGCGCATCAATTCCTTCGGCCAGCTTCTTGCTCATGATGGACGCGCAGATCAGGTAAGGACTCTCCACCGTTCCCGTCACGTCGCGCAAGGCATAGATGCGCTTGTCGGCCGGAGCGATCTCGGCCGTTTGCCCGATCATGGCCGCGCCGCACTTGCCCAACACCCGTCGAAAGTCATTTACGGAAAGATTGACGTTGAAGCCCGGGACGGATTCCAGCTTGTCCAGCGTACCGCCGGTATGACCGAGCCCGCGACCGCTGATCATAGGCACATACAGCCCGCCGGCGGCCACCACCGGCGCTATAACCAGTGAAGTTTTGTCACCCACGCCGCCGGTGGAATGCTTGTCCACTTTCGGCGCCGGCAATTCCTGGAAGTCCAGCACCTGGCCGGAGTTGAGCATGGATTCGGTGAGCGCGGCCAGCTCGGCGCGGGTCATCCCGCGCAGCAACACGGCCATGAGCCATGCCGACATCTGGTAGTCAGGGATGGCGTCGCGCGTATAGCCGTCGATCAGAAACTCGATTTCACTCCGCTGGAGCTCTCCACCATCGCGCTTCCGGCGGATCAAGTCTGTGACATGCATAAAGGATGGGTCAGGATAAACGGAAACTCTCCGGGAGTAAATCTTGAATGGGCATTTCCAGGTAATCTTTCTGACCTTGGAAGATGACGATGGCGTTTTCTCCGAACTCGAAGATCACCTGGCGGCAGGCACCGCAGGGAGAACAAGGCACGTCGTTGCCGTTAACCACGGCTACGGCGCGAATCACCAGCTTGGCTGCCTTGGTGCTTTGGACTGCTGTAAAGATGGCGGAACGCTCAGCGCAGTTGGTCAGCCCGTAAGAAGCGTTCTCCACGTTGCATCCGGAGAAGATCTCGCCCTTGTCGGTGAGCACGGCTGCGCCAACGTGAAAGTTGGAATAAGGAGCATAAGCGCGCTTCAGGGCCTGGCGTGCAGCAGAGAGAAGCGAGTCGCGTTGTGCGGCCGTGAGTTTGGATGACGGCATTGTCGATTTGCAGGAACATTCATAAGGTACCACGATGCCGGATGTAGAGACGTGGCATTGCCACGTCTCAATGCCGGTCGCCATAAATGATTTTGGGGGTTGGCAAAAAGAATTTGGCCGTATGTTCCTCGCAGAAAGGATAGTTGTGTGGAATGTGAGACGCGGCAATGCCGCGTCTCTACGGTCAGATCTAATGAAAATCATGCGACTGCGTTTCCGCCGCGGTGACATCGAGCGGCAGGATCTTCTGCGCCTTCAAATGCACGATGCCATCCTGGTTCTGGACCGTCCCTTTCACTTTGACAAAGCGCTCGTGCAGCACCACCATGGGATCGGCGCTATACACATCCGGCATGACAATAATGTTGGCGTTGCCGGTTTCGTCTTCCAGGGTCAGGAAAATCAGCCCTTTGGCTGTCCCCGGACGCTGCCGAGTAATCACGCATCCAGCCACCACGGCGGGTTTGCCGTGCGGCTGTTGCCGCAGCTCGGCGGCAGAACAGATTCCCATGCGGCGCAGCGCCGTCCGGCGATACGCCATGGGATGAGGCCCCACGGTCATGCCGGTGCCGTGGTAATCGGCGATCAGGCGTTCTTCGATTTCCATCCTATATAAAGGAGAGGCCGAATCCGCCTCGATCACCTCGCCGAGCAAAGGTCCAGGCTGGCGCGCGGCTTTTTCGATCTGCCATAACGCGTCCCTGCGGTGCAGTTGTATCTGTGCGCTGATGTTGTTGAGCGCGCCGATTCGGGCCAGCATGGCCAGATTCGCCCGGCTGAGTTGGGGCACACGCCGCGCCAGGTCTTCCGTCGAGCTGAACGGCCGCTGCTTTCGTTCTGCAACCAGGGCTTCTCCGGCAGCTTGCTGCAATCCACGCACGTAACGCAGGCCGAGGCGGAGGATTGGTTTTTCAGGGGCTAAAGCCCCATCAAAAAAGGTAACCTTATCGGCACGACTGAAGTCGTGCCCTGACACTTGTCTTCCGGTCGCCACGAGCGCGGAACCTTCCGGGCTTTCATTCACGCTCTCCAACGTGCAATTCCATTCCGAGCGCGTGACGTCAATGCTCCGGACCTTCAGGCCGTGGCGCTGGGCGTCTTTCACCAGGGTCGCCGGCGAGTAGAAGCCCATGGGCTGGTTGTTCAGGAGCGCGGCGGTGAATGCGGCCAGGTATCGGACTTTCAAGAATGCGCTGGCATAAGCCAGCAAGGCAAAGCTGGCGGAATGCGATTCTGGAAATCCATAGAGCGCGAAGGAACTGATGAACTTGACGATATCGTCTTGCGCTTTCGGCAAAACTCCGTTCTGGGCCATACCCGCGCGCAGCTTGGTTTCAATCTCTTTCATGCGCTGCTGCGAGCGCTTATGGCCGAGCGCGCGGCGCAGCTCTTCGGCTTCGCCTCCGGTAAAGTTGGCGCAGATCATGGCCATGCGTAGCAGTTGTTCCTGAAACAAGGGCACGCCCAGGGTGCGCTCCAGCACCGGCTGCAGCGAAGGATGCGGATAGGTCACCGGCTCCTTGCCTTGCCGCCGCCGCAGGTAGGGGCTGGTCATCTGTCCGGTGATAGGTCCGGGACGAATCAGCGCCACCTGCGTTACCAGATCGTAAAATTTCCGCGGGTTGTTCCTGGGCAAAGACGCCATCTGCGCCCGGCTCTCGATCTGGAACATGCCGATGGTATCCGCGCGCTGGATCACGTCATAGATGTCAGGACTGTCGGGCGGCAGGTGGGCCAGATCAACTTCTTCGCCGTAGTGGTCGCGAATCAGGCCGATCGAATCCTTGAGCACGGCCATCATCCCCAAGCCGAGCAGGTCGATCTTGATGATGCCCAGATCGGCGCAATCATCTTTGTCCCATTGCACGACCACGCGGCCGGGCATGGTGGCCGGCTCCAGCGGGACTACGGAATCGAGCGCGCCCTGGCAGACCACCATGCCTCCCGAGTGCTGGCTCAGATGACGCGGCAGGTCTTGTAACCGCACGCACAAGTCCAGGTACTTGGCGATGCGAGCGTGAGTGAGGTCAAGACCGGCGTTGTTGAAGTGGCGGTCAAAAGTATCGTCGGGTCCGCGCCACTCCCACCCGCCGACAAATGCAGAGAGGCGGTTGAGTGTCTCCACGTCAAAACCGAAAGCCTTACCGACTTCGCGCGCCGCCAATCGTCCGCGGTAGGTGCAGACATTGGCGGTCATGGCCGCGCCACGCTCGCCGTAACGCTGATAAAGATACTGGATGGCCTTTTCCCGTTCGTCGCCGCTGGGCAAGTCGAGATCGATGTCCGGCCACTCGCCGCGCTCTTCAGAAAGAAATCGCTCGAACAGCAAATCCATGCCCACCGGATCCACCGCGGTAATGCCGAGCGAATAGCAGACCGCGCTGTTGGCCGCCGAACCTCTTCCCTGCACCAGGATGCCCTGCTCGCGGCAAAAGCGGATCATGTCCCACACGATCAGGAAATAGCCGGCCAGGTCGAGCTTCTCAATCAAGTTCAGTTCTTTTTCCAGTTGCCGGCGGACGCGCTCGCTGATGGGGCGGTAACGTTCGCGCGCGCCGTGCATAGTCTGCGCCCGCAGGAAATCAATCTGTCTTCCCCCGTCGGGAACGGGGTAATGGGGAAATTCGTAGCCCAGCTTTTCCAGAGAAAATTCCAGGCGCGAGGAAAGTTCCAGCGTATTGGCGATGGCATCGGGGAGATCGGCAAACAACCGCACCATCTCCTCTGGACGGCGGATGTGGCGTTCGGCGTTGGCGCATAGCAGCCTTCCCGCGTTGGCTAGCTGGCGCTTGTGCTTGATGCAGGTGAAGACGTCCAGCACTTCGCGTTCCGCGGGAGTAGCATAGCCCACGCCGTTGGTGGCCAGGATAGGAAGCTTCAGTTCGCGCGCCAGCTCCACCGCAACCTGGTTGCGGGCTTCCTGATGGCGGTCAAAATGCCGCTGCAGCTCGACGTAAACGTTTCCGGCGCCAAAAATATTGGCTAATTCTCCGAGTAATTCCCTGCCCGTCTTCAGTCCACCTTTCTGAAGCGCATTTGCCAGAGGCCCTTGTTCATCGCCGGTAAGGCAGACCAGCCCCGCCGCATGTTCGGCCAGCTCTTCCATCTTCGCCGCCGACTCCGTGTGTTTGGGCACACGCAGCTTGGTCCGGGTCAGCAGACGACAGAGGTTCTGATAGCCGGTCCGCGATGCGCACAGCAGCGGATAATTGGCCACGCCGCCTCTATCCGCGATCGTGACCTCCGCTCCCACGTGCGCGCGGATGCCAGTCTTTTGCGCACTCATGTGAAAGCGCGGCGAACCATAAAACCCATTGCGGTCAAGCAGGGCCATGGCCGGCAGCCCCAGCGCGGCGGCAGCGTTCACCAGCGTTTCTGGAATGGAGCCACCTTCCAGGAAGGAGAATGCGGAGCGGGCGTGAAGTTCGGAGTACATAGCTTCCAGCTACTAGCTGCTAGCTTCTAGTCCTTGCGCTTTTGGCTTTTAGCCAGAAGCTAGAAGCCAGCAGCTAGCAGCTGTTTTTCGATCACGCGCGATTACGGCGATGTCGGCGATCACGGCAATCCCCCTCAGTCATACATCCCTTCCACGAACCACCGTCCTGACTGAGGATCGCGAAAGATGCGATATAGGCCGGAAGCGCCGTTGAAAACAAGGTCTACATCCCATTCCTCGCGCTGCCATTGTCCGGCGTGGTCCCACCAGGCGCCGCTGCTGCGCCAGGGTCCGCAAGCCTGGACGACTTTGGCTTTCACACCGTTAAAAATCACTGTCGTTGGCTTCCCCCAGCCACACAAAATCGGGCTGCATTCGATTCGGGCCGTCAACGGCGGACGAAACCAGCGCAACACAAGCCGGGGAGCGGGCAGGCACGCGCGAATTTCTTTTTGACCGTCGTAGGCCTCTCTTCCGTTGGGACTGCCGGCTTTTTCGAAGCTGGAGGGTAATACCTGAAAACTATCCGGACAGTGTGAATCCGTAATCAGGGGAAAGCCCACGCGGGCGCGGGCCTGCTCATCTTTTTCACCGACCGCAGCGCGGAGCCGGGCCAGCGAGACCTCCAGCTTGGCCGGCTCGGGCGCCAGCGGCTGAAATAATCCTGCCTGCGTCAGCCGGACGCGCGCTGGAAAAACTTCCACGGTGACCTTCTTCACTGGCGCCGGCGGCGGATGCGCCGCCAGATCCAACTGCACCAGTTTCAACAGGGCTTTTGTGTCTTGCGTGGGTACCGGCAATTTCAAAGTTCTCTGATGTATCGATTCGCCTGAAATTTCGTCTGAATGAACCAGGCTATCTCCCTGCAATTGGCGATTCAGATGGACTTCCAATCCCAGGTCAACCTGTAGGTGGTCGGTAGCCAAAGATCGTGCCAGCAGGCGCGACATCAACTCTTCCAGCAAGCGATTGAGGATGAAACCCAGCGGCTCGAGCGAGTCCACCGATTCCTCAAGCTCCAGACTCTCGCAAAATACCGGCAGAGCTTCAGCAGGAACCAGTTCACGCCGGACTTCGCCCCGAGCCAGCCGCTGGAGATGCAACCCCGGCTGTCCCAGTCTTTGGGTCAGGGCAACAGATGGCAGCGCGGCCAGAGCCTGAAAAGTACGAATGCCCCAGCTGTCAAGCGTATCCAACATTTCCGGCGACGGCTGCAAGACCTCGACCGGCAAACTGGCCAGCCGCTGTGCTTCTTGGCCAGCCGCGATCGCGGTGATGCCCGAGAAACCGCGCGCGGCGTGCCAAGCCGTATCTGCGTTCGCGGCCAGGCCCACGTTCACCGTGAAGCCGCAGGCCGCGGCCCGGGCCGTGATTTGCTCCCCCATTTCCTGCTGCGAACCCAGCAGGCGCGCGGTCCCGGTGAGATCAGCAATAACGGTCCCGGGACAGGTGGATTCCACGTGGGGTGAAAAACCGCAGGCGCACTCCAACAGCGCCGTCTGCGCCGATTCTTCCTGCTCCACGATTCGCCTGCGCAATACGACCGCAGGACAGGCTTCCGCCTGGTGCTTAGTCATTCCCGACTCGATCCCTCTTTGGCGCGCCTGCTCATTGCAGGCAAACACTTTCAGCAGCGATTCCGGGCCGTCGAGCACGGCCACCGGATCGGTCTGGAATGAGGCTTCACCTTGGCTCGCGCGCAGTGACGCCTGCACGGGAAAATCAGAAACGTGAATACAGCCAAAAAGCATGGGGACTTTTGCATCGTTCTGCTTTATCTAATGACAGCCTGGAACCTCAAGATGGCAGCTTGCAGGGAACCCCAACGGAGGCGATGCCTTTGTACGGCTGTCATTCTGAGCGAGCGCGAACGTATGCGAGCGCGAGTCGAAGAATCCCGAAGGTGTTGGTTCTCACCATGTTGCATCAGGGAGTTCTCTTGATGCAGCAGCGTGAGAACGCCTTGATGCTGCAAACAAGCCTTAATCATTCTGGGATTCTTCGACTCGTCCTCGCTGTTCCACCCACCACGCGAAAAGCGCGCGTGGCGGGGACCCCGGCCGTTGCTCGGACTCGCTCAGAATGACAGGCTCATAAATAACTCTCAGCCATCACTATTCTTTTGCAACATCGAACAAATCCTCATTGTGATCTACACTCATGACGTACTCGCCCATACCGGAGTAGCAGCGAACCTTGGCTGGCTTACGGACTGCACGGGTTTGCGCAGCCGCGATCTCCCGATCTCAACCTCACATCGCAACTGGGAAAGAAATTGAGCGTGAGAAGTTTTACTGTTTCCTCGCCAGCCTGGCCCGGCGCAGGCCAGATGCAACGTCAAACCTGCGCAACTCTGCGCAGCGGGATAGGTCAGGAGAAACACCAGCGCTGCCGGCATCTTCTCCACCACGCGGGCAAAGCGGAACCAGGTGGTGAGCGGAACTTTTCGCACCAACTTTTCCTGGATATTGCCCAGATCCACGGCAATCAGGCCGAAACCGCCGTTCTGGGCGAGAATGTCCGCGGCTTTAAAGGCCTGTTCCAGGGGTTTCAACCGCTGCTTCTCCCCGCATCGCACCCAAAGCACACGCGCCAGATTCACGCCGGCAGCTTCGGCGGAGGCGGGATCGAAGCAATCGCCGGCATCCACCAGCGCGCAAAACTGCTCACGCCGTGTCAACTGCGCCATCAAAGAGACCAGCAGCGTGGTCTTCCCCGACGATATGTTCTGCGGCGCATGAATCTGGGTGAGCGCGCCCTGGGGGATGCCTCCGATCTGCCGGTCCAGTTCAGCGATGCCGGTGGGAAACACCTCCGGCGCCGAACGCTGGTACACAGTAAGAGCGCCGGGCAACCGGCTTTCGACTTGCGCGCGGATAACAGCCAGAGAAGCCATACAATAATGAGATGCAGTAGTTTTGCTTTTTGTTCGCTATAATAGAGCACTACACTAAGGCAGGCGATTTCGGATGTCAACCGGGGCGTTGCCAGGAAACGCCCTAAGTCATTGATTGGAAATGAGTAATATTTTGATCGGGACGGCCGGATTCTCTTATAAAGACTGGGAGGGGGTGGTCTATCCGCCCGACCTGAAAAAACGCAAGCTGCATCCTCTGGAATATCTGGCGCAATTTTTTGACTGCTGTGAGATCAATACCAGCTTTTATGGACACATCCGTCCCCACGTGGGCAAGAGCTGGTGCGAAAAAACCGCCGCCGTCAATCCCGAATTTCAGTTCACCGCCAAACTGTTTCAGGGATTCACGCACGCGCCTCGCGGTACGGCTCCGCCCTCGCCTTTCCATCTCGAGGTGAGCGCCGAGGACGAAAAACTGGCGCGCGAAGGCCTGGATTCCATCGCCACCAAAGGCAAACTGGGGGCAGTGCTGGTCCAGTTTCCCATCTCGTTCAAGAACGCCGACGACACGCGCGACTATTTGTTCCAACTCGTCGCCCGATTCAAGGACTATCCCCTGGTGCTCGAGGTCAGGCACGAAAGCTGGAACGATCCGGAGATCCTCTCCCGCCTGACCGAACAGGGTGTCGGCTTCTGCAACATCGACCAGCCGCATCTGGGGAAATCCATCCGTGAGACGCAGCATGTAACTTCCCCGGTGGGCTACGTCCGGCTGCATGGCAGGAATTACAAAGAATGGTTTCAGTCCGACAATCGCAATGACCGCTACAACTACCTTTATAAGCCCGCCGAATTAGAGGGCTGGAAATACAAGATCACCAACATCAGCCGCACCTCGGAGAAAACTTTCGCCATTACCAACAATCATTACCAGGGCCAGGCCGCGGTCAATGCCCTGGAGCTGAAGAACATGCTGTCGGGGAAAAAAGTCAAAGCGCCGCAGACGCTGGTGGAACATTATCCGAAGGCGTTGGAGAAGATCAGCGAGGCAATTTAGATTTCTGGCCACGTAAACAAGTGTCAGGCACGAATTATTCGTGCCGCAAAGCGCTTAAATCAATCGGGCTTCAGCCCCTGCGGATTTGTTCAGCGATCATTCATTCGCAGCGGCTAAAGCCGCCATTCCTTGCTGCTGACGGCACGACTGAAGTCGTGCCCTGACACTTGTCTCAACTATGACGGAAAAATTTTTCGAGCGGTATGAACCTGAAACAGGGAGCCAGTGTCATCGCACCACTTGCACCAAGGCATGTTGGAGCAGCGTAAGCGCGATCGACCATCGCTTGCGGGCTTCAGCCTCATCTTCGCCAAAACCGGAGACGTACGTGGTGATGCAGAAGCCGCTCGCGGACTCTGTGGGATTGTCATCCGGATGGTAATAACAGCGGCGAATCACCAGTTCGACTGCTGCCGCGATTTCCGGGGCGCGCTGCAGCAGTCCGCACAGGCTCTTGGCCAGGGCTTCATGCCTGTCCAACGACAGGCGCGGGTTTACCCCTTCGAAACCCACGCCTTCGAAGGCCGGGGCTGCGAAGACCAGATCAACGTAGGAAACAAATTTTTGAGTGGCGCCGAAGATTTCTTCTTCCGACGTGATCTCGCGGCTGGGCCAGGTATCGCACTTGGCGGTCTGCAAGGGGAACCCTTGGGCGTTGATGCGGGTGAGAAAGGCGCTCAGCTCGGGGGAGCTGACGGCCTCAGGAATTTGCAGCACCAGGTCGGGATGGCGCTTGAGGTCGTAGTAGCGGCTGACGCCGTCGTCGGAACTCCAGGGCAGCTCCAGGGCCGGGTCTTTCCTGCCCAGATCCACGGAGTAGTCAGCGTGCATTCAGCTCATCCCTTGTTCTTCAGAAAAATGTTCTATAGAAGAAGGTTCTGTAGAAAAAGGTTCTATAGAAAAATGGTGGTGAAAGAAGCGGATCATCTGCCGCTCGGCCCAGCGTCCATCGTACCCGTTGGGCGAGGAGAGAAAAGCGCAATGGCCGCCATGCGCCGTTTCGAGCAAAGTGATGTGCGGATTGTTCAGGATCCTGGCGCGGGTCTCCGGCAACAGCCGGATGAAGGGATCGTCCTGGGCATGGATGATCAGGGTGGGCACGGCGATCTTATCCACCACGCGGGCGGCGGCGGCGCGGTGGTAGTAGTCGTCAGCCCCGGTGAAACCACAATAACGCGCGGTGACGACGTCATCAAATTCGCGGATCGTCCGCGGCCAGCGCGCCGGCATCTGGTAGATGCCCGGGAACAGCGCGACTTTGCGGCGGACCCGGCGCATCAGGCTGACCAGGAACTTGTATTCATACATTCGGTTGGCGCCTTCCCCCATGGCGTCGGCGGAGGGGCCGAGGTCGGCCGCCGGTGACACAGCCGCAACCGCCGTAAGCTCGCGCGGCGCGTTTGCGCCCCAGTCGCCGGCCAGTTTCAACACCAGGTTCCCGCCCATGGAGTAGCCCACCAATCCCACGCGAGTGAGCGTTCGCTGCTCCACCAGCGTCCGCAGCACTGCACCCACGTCGGCCGAGAGCCCGGAATGATACAGCGTTGGAGTGAGACGCTCGGTGTCACCGCAGTTGCGCATGTTCATGCGCACCACGTTCATGCCCGCGGCCCAGGCTTTACTACCGGTGCCGATCACGTACTGCGAGAGGCTCGAGCCTTCCAGTCCGTGGACAACAATCACCGTCGGGCGGGCGGCCGGTTCCGGCTGCCAATGACAGTGGCAGAGCACCTGAATGTCCTCTTCCACCTCGAAAAGCTGCTCTTCAGGTTCGGGCAATCCATTCTTGCGGGGCAGGAAGTTCCCGGCCAGCGTCATGGCGTGCCGGTTGCGAAGAAACCACCGGGGCACAAAGGGCTCGAATTCGAATTCGGATTGAATACGCTCTTGTTTTTCCGACATCGGTAAGTCTTTGCGAAGCCCTCTTGACCGGTGACCAGTGACCCGTGAAGACGACCCGTGACCCGTGACCAATGACCAATGCCTGGTGGCCGGGCTTCCGGGCGCCGACGCGGGGCCAGCGCTTATCGCACACCAACCTTATATAATCAGGTTGCTCAAATAAATTCTAACCGAGCAGGTTGTTTATGCCGATCTTTGAATATGTTTGCCAGAAATGCGAGCATCGCTTTGAAGCCATTGTGCTGGGATCGAAGTCGCCGAAGTGTCCTAAGTGCGAGAGCAAGAGCCTGAATCAACAGCTCTCGCGATTTGCCGTGGGCGGGGAGCGATCTTCAGGGTCCAGCGCCGCCGACGCGGCCGGCGCCTGCGGCACTTGCGGCGATCCCAACGGTCCCGGCTCCTGCTCGGTCGATGATATGGACTGAATTGGAGATCGGGAGATCGGGAGATCTGGCCATCGGGTCAACGGGCAGATCGGCATTCACTGTCAATGTGTGAGAACCTTGCTTTCCGATCACGGCGATGACGTGTGATGGCGGCGATGACGGCGATTCGCCAGTTCGATCCTGCACCAATCGTGTAAAATAAGGTTCTACCACACGGTGGGTATAGTTCAGTGGCAGAACGCCAGACTGTGGCTCTGGATGTCGTGGGTTCGACCCCCACTACCCACCCCACTTTCCCCATTTAAATCAATGGTTCAGTGGGATAGTGACGTGCTACCCGTAACTTCCGTTCGACAAGGCCGATGATAAATTAGGCCCAGTTGTTCATCTTGTCCGCTGGCACCTCGCTCGAGTTACGAGAGCGTTGCGGCTTAAGGTTCTGAATGGTGAAAGTCGCCACCTTCAACATCAACGACGTCAACAAACGGCTGAAGAACCTCTTGGCTTGGCTCGCTGAGACTGAGCCAGACGTGGTTTGCCTCCAGGAACTCAAAGCCGAGCAGGGAGCTTTTCCTGTGCATGCCCTTCGAGCCCTCGGCTATGAAGCAGTCTGGCAGGGCGAGCGTTCCTGGAACGGCGTGGCGATCCTAGCGCGAAACCGCGCTCCTGTGCTGACCCGCTCAAGCTTACCTGGTAATCCTGAGGACCGCCAAGCGCGCTATATCGAGGCGGCCGTAAATGGAGTCTTGATCACCTCCATCTACCTTCCCAATGGCAATCCCCAGCCCGGTCCGAAGTTCAATTACAAGCTGGCTTGGTTTGAGCGCCTGATTGCGCATGCCGCCGAACTCATGACAACTGATGTGCCCGTCGTCTTGGCCGGCGATTACAATGTGGTGCCGACCGTACAGGACATCTATCCAACGCGATCCTTAGATGACAATGCATTGATCCAACCTGAAAGCCGCCAGGCTTTTGCGCGACTGCTAGGTCAAGGCTGGACCGATGCGCTGCGGAGGTTGCACCCGGAGGGGCCGCTCTGGACATTCTGGGATTACAAGCGCGAGCGATGGCCGGCCAACAAGGGCATGCGGCTCGATCACTTCCTGCTCTCGCCGGAGATGTCGGAGCGACTCGTGGACGGCGGTGTAGACCGATGGGTGCGTGGCGAGGTAAACGCCAGCGACCACGCTCCAGCGTGGATCGTGCTGGATCTTTGAGGGTGTAGGCACCGGCACTTCAACGGGGCTTGGCTCGTTCTAACTCAACGAACCGACGTCATCTGGAGGCGCGACAAGAGTGGCGTTCGGATTCATTACTGCTCGGAAGCGCCTTTGCCTCGGGACTCAACACCTGAATCGGAACTGGCGAGGCGGCGATGGCTGCGGCGGGCGAGCCCAACCATGACCAGCCCGAATACCAGCATCACCAGGCCCCACCAGAGATTGATGTTGACGTAGAGAGAGCGCTGGTAGAGCGCGTTGTCGCTGATCAGGCCGAAGCCGGAGAGCAGCAGTCCGAAAATCAGGAACAGCAGTCCAAGCGGCAGGCGGATGTCGAGTCTCATGGATTCTCCTAAGCAAAAATGATGTTCAGCAGCACGACGATCGCCAAGGCAATCACTGCGAGAATTACCGGCCGCTGATACCAGGGCAGGCCGCCAGTCTGCGGACGCTCCGTGAGTGAGTAGACGAGGCCCGCCAGCTTGCTTGGTTCATGCGGCCGCGTGGCCAGGCTCACCAGGATCGTAATCATGAAGCATGCGCTCCACGCAAAAATAGCAGTCCAGAAATTTTGCGCCATCTCGCTGGGGTAAGTATGCACGACCGCCAGCAATCCGCCTTTGACGCCGGCCACGGCGCCCACGGGCAAAGTCAGGGCGTGGTGCAGCGCGGCCGTCAGGGTTCCGGCGAGCAAGCCGCTGAACGCGCCGTGGCCGGTGGTTCGTTTCCAGAACATGCCCAGCAGAAACGTCGCAAACAGCGGCGCATTCACGAAGGCAAACACCAACTGAAGCATGTCCATGATGTTGTTAAACCGATTTGCCATATACGCCGCAGAGATGGACAAGACGATGCCGAAGACCGTAGCCATTCTCCCCATCCACAAATAGTGCAGATCAGTCGCTTTGGGGTGGATGTAGGACTGGTAGATGTCGTAAGTCCAAACGGTGTTGAAAGCGGTGACGTTACCGGCCATCCCGGACATGAAGCTGGCCAGCAGCGCCGTCAAGCCCAGCCCCAGAATTCCGGTGGGAAAGTAATGCAGCAGCATGTTGGGAATGGCGAGATCGTAATCCAGTTGAACATGGCCCTGGCTGTCGCGCATCGGCCCGCCGGTATCAGGATCGATTTTCGGCGGAATGAGGCCTGCGCCTTCCGGAACCACAACGGCTGAGGCATGCGTGGCGGCTACTGTCGTGAAGCGCTGGGTCGGCAGCGCGATGGCGATCAGTCCAGGAAGGATCACCAGGAACGGAAAGAGCATTTTAGGAAAAGCCGCGATCAACGGAGTGCGGCGCGCTGCGCTCAAGGAGTCGGCCGCCATGGCACGCTGGACAACAAGAAAATCCGTGCACCAGTAGCCGAACGATAGAACGAAGCCGAGTCCCATGGCCAGTCCAAACCATTCCACACCCAGCCGGTTGGTGTGGGCGCTCCCCATGCCGATCCAAGAGTGCGTGTAGCCGGGACCCAGCTGGGCTTTTAGGCCGGACCACCCGCCCACATTTCTCAGGCCGAGCCAGACCAGCGGCAGGAATCCGGCTACGATAAGAAAGAACTGAAGGACTTCGTTATAGATGGCGCTGGAAAGGCCTCCCAAAAAGACATAGGCCAGAACCACGACCGCGGCTACGAGAATGCCGGCGTGAAAAACCCAAGAGAGGGGGAGACCCAGCTTTTGTATTGGCGCGTCAAATACGTGCAGCGTCTGGATCAGCTTGGCCATGGCGTACATGGAGATGCCGGAAGAAAACACAGTCATGGTGGCGAAGGAAATGGCATTGAAAGCCCGGGTCTTCTCGTCGAAGCGCAGCCGCAGGTATTCCGGCACTGAGCGCGCGCGGGAGCCGTAATAGAACAGCATCATGAATACGCCGACGAAAACCATCGCCGGAATTGCGCCAATCCAGTAGAAGTGGCTGGTGGCGATTCCGTATTTCGCGCCCGACGCGGCCATACCGATGACTTCCTGAGCGCCGAGGTTGGCGGAGATAAAGGCCAGACCGCAGACCCAGGCCGGTATGGCGCGTCCGGCAAGGAAAAAATCGCTGCTGGTCCGCGTGTACCTCTTCAGCGCCACGCCAATGCCAAGGACAAAGGCGAAGTAGACGATCATGATGGTCCAATCAATCGCAGTCAGCATGAAGGAACGCTCCCCTGCCCCCAAAAAGGCATTTTGCTTTTGCCATGGTTGCGTGCAAGACCTAGAAAGATTCGCGGCATTGGACCAGCGGCCGGCTTCTGCGCCTGGAGTGGCTGGCGTGCTGCGAAGTAAAGTGTAACGCCCAAGAGGCAATTCATCCGATCTCCTTACCAGTCATGCATAGTTCCATCGAGCTTGCGATTCACCGGGAGGTACGCTCTTCGGTAAGGAAACCGCGCGGCCAGATCCTCGTCCATCTCGACTCCCAGCCCGGGCTTTTCGCCGGGGTGCATCCACCCATCCTGAAAGTAGTAAGAGTGGGGGAACACGTTGTCCGTCTCAACGGTGTGCCGCATGTACTCCTGGATGCCGAAGTTGTGCACGCTCAAGTCAAAATGAAGTGCAGCAGCCATGCACACCGGGCTTAGGTCGGTGGCGCCATGGCAGCCGGTGCGCACCTGATAGAGCTCAGCCAAACTGGCGATCTTCCGCAAGTGAGTAATTCCACCCGCGTGCACGATCGTGGCCCGGATGTAGTCAATCAGTTGTTCCTGGATCAACTGCTGGCAATCGAAGATAGTGTCGAATACCTCGCCCACGGCCAGGGGAGTTATGGCGTGCCGGCGAATCAGCCGAAATCTTTCTTGCAGCTCTGCGGGAGTAGGATCTTCCAGCCAGAACAGGTGAGAGGGTTCCAAACTCTTGCCTAGCCGAGCGGCTTCAATCGGAGTCAGCCGATGGTGCGCGTCGTGCAACAAATGAACGTCTGGGCCGAACTCTTGGCGCAGTTGGGCGAACAGCTGGGGCACAAAATTGAGGTACCGTTCCGTCGACCAGGCATTTTCCGGAGGAGCATCCCGCTCCGCCGGCTCGTAATACATGTCTCCTCGTCCCACCCCATAGGTGCTTTTCATCCCCGGAACACCGGATTGCGCGCGAACGGCCTTGTAGCCGAGCTTTAGGTATTGGCCGACAGCTTCGATCGTCGCATCCAGGTCGTTTCCGCTGGCATGACCGTAGACCAGAACTCCATCACGCGAAGCTCCGCCGAGGAGTTGGTACAGCGGCACGTTAAGGCTCTTGGCCTTGATGTCCCACAAAGCCGTATCGACAGCGCTGATGGCGCTCATGGTCACCGGCCCACGGCGCCAATATGCTCCTTTATACAGGTATTGCCAGGTATCTTCGATCTTGCGCGCATCCCGTCCGATCAGCAGCGGAATTAAATGGTCGGTCAGATAGCTGGCGACCGCCAATTCCCTGCCGTTGAGCGTGGCATCGCCAAGGCCCGAGATTCCCTCTTCGGTAGTGATCTTCAGCGTGACGAAGTTCCGCCCAGGGCTGCAAACGATGACCTTGGCATCTGTGATTCTCAAGCGACGCTCCTTGATAAAAAGTGCAACGCACCCGGCCTGAACTGGCGAAGTCGCGGACGCCTCACCGTTTCCGATGGCGCCACAGCCCAAGAGAGAATCAGGGAAACCAGACCGCAAGCAACGAGCCGGCAAACCATTTTCATCGAATCTTCCTATCCAACAACAGGAGTGGCCGATCGCCAAAACCAAAAACACGAGTGATCTTGACTACAAAGACGGCGGTGTCGCCTTCGCCTCTTCCAGGGTTATGACTTTCTTTGTGCGATAGGCGAGGTTAGCCATGTGGCCGGCGACCGCTGAGCGGTATCCCACCTCGATTGGCGCATTGGGCTGTTTACGCGAGCGGACGCAATCGATGAAATTGGCCATATGGTTTTGGTCCTGGCTCTTGCCGGTAAGCGCGCTCCCGTTGGGACGATTTGCCTTTTCCGGATAAAAATGGATAGCGGAGGCGGACTTGCCCGTCACCATGTCGGTCACGCCGCTCACATGCTCGATGGTCCCGTCACTGCCCAGGAACCGCTCTCCCAGTCCGTAGCGGCTGTTGTTGAATACCGATTGCCAGAGCACCACGAGGTCGTTGGGATAATTGAGAGTAACGGCGATGGTATCCGGCACCTCGCGCCCGTCTTTCTCGGAGAAAACGCCGCCCGACATGTAAGCCGAGGTGGGCAGATCAAGATCTAGAGCGGTGATGATCCACGCAATCTGGTGGACCATGTTCTCGGTGACGTTGCCTCCGGAGAACTCCCAAAACAGCCGCCAGTTGATGAACTTGTAGGCGTCAAAGGGCCGTGCCGCACGTCCGTTGAGGAATGCGTCCCAGCGTACGTTGCCGGCAGAGCAATCCGCGGGTACCGGCCGCACCCATTGTCCCTGGCCATGCGGGGTGTTGCGGCTCATCCACGCCTCCACTTGCGTGACCTTGCCGGTCAGTTCTTGATTGATCCACTGTTTTGCGTCGGCCAGGCTGCCCGAACTCTCATGCTGAAGACCGATCGTCACTATCTGCCTGGAGCTCCTGGCTGCGTTCAGGCATTGCTCTGCCTCCGCAATCGACCAGGTCATCGTCTTCTCGCAGTACAGATCTTTTCCGGCAGCCAGCGTGTCGAGGAAGTGCCTAGCGTGCATATGCAGCGGACTGGCGATCAGCACGGCATCGATGTCCTTCACATCGAGAAGCCGGCGATGGTCATCGAAAGTCTGCAATGAGGGCACGGTGCTTTTGGCTTCGTCAAAGCGTCTCTTGTAGACATCGGCGATGGCCACCACCTCGACGTTGGGAATCGTGACAACCCATTTCAGCAGCTCCTGGCCGCGCCCACCCACTCCGATCATGCCCACGCGAACCCGATCATTCGCGCCCCGAACCTTGGGCGGATACACCAGCATGGCAGCCGTTCCCAGGGCAAGCCCGCCCACGAATTCTCTTCGCCCCATCGTGTTGTTGCTCATCTTGCCTCCGAATTTGGTTCTGATGAAATGCAAACCGTTCTTCATGAGACTCGCATGCTCAGCTCCGGCGTGCGCGAAGCGCGATAGATGGATTCGATCAACGCCACGCTGCGACGGCCTTCACGGCCATCGCAGGCGGGAGCAGAGTCGTCTTGAATGGCGCGGATGAAGTCCTCGATTGCGCTCTGATGCCCGCGGCAATCAGTGACCACCGGAGAGGAGGAACTCGCGTTCTCGTCGCCAGGCTCGCGGCTAATCTCACGACTAATGACGTCCGGCAGCCTTCTTTTCAAATCAGCCACAATGATCCGGTCATGCACAAGCACAATCGTGCCCTCGGTCCCGGTTAACTCGAGCCGGCGGGGATATCCCGGATAGACGGCAGTCGTCGCCTCCAGAACACCCATCGCGCCACTCGCGAATTCGAGCAGAGCCAGCGCCGTATCTTCGGTCTCAATCTCGTGCAGTACCGTCGCCGTCCGCGCGCGAAGGCTAACCACATCCCCGAGCAGCCAAAGCAGCAGGTCAACCGTGTGAATTCCCTGATTCATCAGCGCTCCGCCTCCGTCGAGCGCCGAGGTTCCGCGCCAGCGCGAGTCCTCGTAATATTCAGGAGGCCGATACCATTTCACGCGCGCATCGGCTAGCAGCACCCGGCCCAGCGCGCCATCACTTATAAGTTGTTTCATCCGCCGGACGTCAGGCTTGAAGCGGTCCTGGAATACAACTCCCAGTTTTACTTTGGACTTTGCGCAGGCCGTGATGAGCGCGTCGGCTCGCTGCGTGGTGGTGTCGATGGGCTTCTCCACCAGCACATGCAGAGCCTGGCGCGCCGCCGCTATCCCCTGTTCGGCGTGCAAGCCCGAAGGGCTGCCGATGATCACCATGTCCATGGGACGGTGAGCCAGGAAAGCACGAAAGTCGTGATAAGGCTGGCCGCCGAATTCCCGGCAAAGGCAGTGTACCTTTTCCTGGTTGACGCCATAGACAGCGCTGACCTTCAGGTCGCCGATGGCTGCGGCCGCACGGGCATGAGTGACGCTAATGTTCCCCCCACCGATCAGACCAATATGGATCGTCATCTCGTTTAGAACGCTCCTGCTTTTTGCAGCAACTGTTTCATGCCCGCCCAGCTCTGCCGCGTGGATTCTTCCGGAGTGCCCGCGCCGCGCCAGTGGGTCTCCAGACTGACGGCAAGATGGTAGCCATCGCGTTTGAGCGCCCTAAACTGGCCTTCCCAATCGATCATGCCGCGTCCCATGGCCGCCCATTCATAGCCGGCGCCGCCTGGCTTCTTGAGCGCATCCTTGCAATGGCAGTGTCCGAGGCGGTTTCTTGGCAGAAGACGGTAACCATCAGGATATGGGGTCTCGCCACGCTCACACGCATTGCCCGCGTCCCAGTTGAGCAACAGATGAGGCGACTGCACGGCCTTCAACGTCCGCGCGGCCTCTGCTCCGGTAGCGGTGTTGCAGTCCATTTCATTCTCCAACACCAAAGTGACGCCCTGCTTGCCAGCTTTCGCGGCCGCGTCCAGCAGTTTCGCATCCATGTCCTCGCGGTAAGGCGATTGATCATCGAGCCGCCAGAAATCAAAGCAGCGTACGCGATCGGTTTGGAATGCCTTGGTCAGCTCGATGCTGCGCTCCAGAACCTCATCCTGCTGTTCATATGTGAAGTCGGCATTGAACTGGGCGCCTTTGGGACTGAACTGTGACTTCGGAGCGCCCGGCCAGTCCACTTTGAAAAGCGGGCTGGCGATATCCGTCACTCGCAGGCGATACTTCTCCAATACCCGGCGCGCTTCTTCGATTTCCCTGGCATCCAGCTTAAGCACGTTCTTGTTCCACATGCCGCGCAGCTCGATCCAGCCCATGCCGAATTCCGTGGCAGCCACCTCGCAGGCGCGCCCGAAGTCCTGGGAGATCTCGTCGTTGATCACGGCAACTTTGAAAGCCGGGCTCATACCCTTAGCCCCAGCTTCTCTTCAAGATAGGTCTTGGAGATCATCGCCGATTCCTTTGGCGTTCGCGCTTTGTCCGTCACGGCGTCTAACTCGACGACCGTCCAGCCGCGGAAGTTCACGCGCTTGAGCGCGGCAAAGATTGCAGGAAAATCTACACGTCCCCGGCCCAGCTCAACAAAGCGGTAGTTCTTGCCGTTGGCGGGTGGATCAATGACTTCTACATCCTTGATATGCAGGAACAGGAGACGATCATGGTGGCTGTCAATGGCCTTCGCCGGATCGCCGCCACCCTGAAGATAATGTGCAACGTCCAGCTCCAGCTTCACGTAACGAGGGTCAGCCGAGTCAAGGATGCGATCGACATCTTCTGGTTTCTCGCCCAGCGTGCCCATGTGGTTGTGATAACCCAAGGCAATACCCAAGTCCGCTGCGCGTTTGCCAACCTCGGTGAGCAGGCGGCCTAGCTTCTTGCAATCGTCCGCCGTGGTCGCCCGGTTCTTGGGACGCTGGTCGGTTACCTGGAGATAGAGCCCGCCGGCGTCATGGACGAACTTAGCGTTGGCAGCGTGCTTGGCCAGATCTTCTGCCGCAACGCCAGGGTCAATGCGGACGCCCCCGCTGGACAGAGCCACGAACGTAAGGCGATGCTTTTGCAGCAACTCTTTCAATTCTCCGACCGAGCCGAATTCGGCAATCACGTTTGAGCGAAGTTGAATCCCCGAGAAGCCCAGCGACGCGATGTCTTCAATAGCTTGCTTGTCCTCTCCGCCCCAGGTGATGGAGGCGTATCCCAGGTGAAACTCCGCAGGAGCAGGACTGATGGGCTTGTCGAAATACGATAAATCCAAGGGCGGATAGAGCAGCCCGGGTGGAACCTCGGCACGGAGCGGGGCAAGCCGTGGCCCAGGATCGGCGGTGAGCGTCCGCCAAGCGCCTGCAGCCCGTCTGGAAAGAGCCGTCGAGGCCGCGACGACACCCAGTCCGGCCACGAATCCGCGACGGGAAATTCGGGGTGACATTCTTCGCTCCTGTTCTCACGCGCCGGGCGCTCGGCGCGAGTGGTGAAGGTCAATGACACTACGAAGGCCCGCACTGCTGCAGGCGGGATTATACTCGGCTCGATGTACCGCTTCGTGAGATTTCAGGTGTTGATGCGTCTCTCATTGAGCGACGGCGCCCGCTACCGCGTCAGCCGTGACTTTGAATCGGCCATGCAAGCGAATATCTCGCGACGACGCTCCCACCATGATTTCATAGTCGCCCGGGACGACGGCCCAAGCGTGATTTTTCACATCCCAATACGACAGCGAACGCGCATCCAGTACCATGTGGACGCGGGCCTGCCTGCCTGCCTCCAACATCACCTTTTCGAAGCCCTTTAGCTGCTTCGGGGGCTCAGGGACTCCGTCGATCGAGGGCAGACCAACGTAGAGTTGTACGACCTCCGCGCCCCGCACTTTGCCTGAATTTATTACTGTAGCGTCAACGCTCACCGTCGGCGGCCGCTTGCCATCGAAAGAGACTTGGTCGGCAGAGATTTTGAGGTCCTTATAAGCAAAGCTCGTGTAGGAAAGACCATGTCCGAATGGAAAGAGAGGAACGATACCGCGGGCATCATAGTGGCGATAGCCAACAAAGACTCCTTCCGAGTAATGCGCCACGCCGCCGGGGCCAGGAGGCGCCTTCACGTTCATATCGAATTCGGCGTTTTTATAGGGCTCAACCGTGCCGGCACCCGGATATTGCTCAGCTGTATTAGCCGGAAGATCGTCGACGCTCTTCGGGAAGGTGATTGGCAGTTTTCCTGACGGGTTGAAATCTCCAAAGAGCAACGCGGCAACGGCGTTACCGTCTTCCTCGCCCGGATACCAGGCCTCCAGGATGGCGGGTACGCGGTCCGCCCAGGGCATGAGAACCGCCGATCCGCTCTTGACGACAACGACTGTGCGCGGATTAGCGGCGGCCACAGCCTGGACCAGGGCATCTTGATTTCCATCGAGGGCAAGTGGGTGGTCGCGGCCCTCGGTATTGACGTCACCTACCATCAGCACGGCTACGTCAGCGGCTCGCGCCAGGGAAACGGCTTGGGCGACGTCGCCTCCATCAGCAAAGCTGACGGTCACGTTTGCCCCAACCCGGCGGCGGATGCCATCCACGGGATCGACGGTGTACAACGGCGCTACGCGCGAACTGCCTCCGCCGCCGGTCACCGCGTGGACTGCTGCAGGTCCGATCACGGCAATTGACCTGAGGTGAGCTGCGTTGAGGGGAAGAGCCCCGTCATCGTTCTTGAGAAGCACTATACCTTCTTCTGCCAAACGAAGTGCGATCGCGCCATTTTTCTCTGCCGGAATCGGCTTCGGAGAGGGAGGATGATCGAAGATGCCGAATCGCATCATGGCTCGGAAGCGGCGGATTAGCTTGTCGTCAATGACGGAGACCGGCACCTGTCCGGATTGGACCGCGGACTTCAAATCATCGTCGCCAAAATACTTTCCGGTTGGCATCTCCAGATCGAGTCCGGCTGCAGCCGAGGCAACCGTGCTGTGAACGGCGCCAAAGTCGGAAGTAACAAAGCCATCGAATCCCCATGCCTTCTTGAGTATCTGATTCAGCAATAGGTCGTTCTCACAGCAGTAGGTGCCGTTGACCCTGGGGTAGGCGCACATCAGGGAGGCCACGTGGCCCTGCTTGACCGAAGCCTCAAAGGCGGGGAGATAAATCTCGCGCAAGGTGCGTTCGTCAATTTCTTCGTTGACGGTTAAGCGATTTGTCTCCTGGTTATTGGCGGCGTAGTGTTTGACATTGGCAATCACCCCCTGGCTCTGCATGCCGATGATGTTGCTCACCGACATCCGGCTGATGAGGTAAGGATCTTCCCCGTAGCCCTCGAAGGTGCGCCCGTTCTGCGGCACTCGCGCGATGTTGATGGTGGGTGCTTCTACCAGGCTGTTGCCGATGTCCTTGGACTCCTCGCCGATGATGGCGCCGTTAAGCTTGGCCAGACCGGGATCCCAGGTGGCAGCCAGCGAAATGGGCGCAGGCAGCGCTGTTGCTTTCGCTTGGGGACGAGTGCCGCCGGGGCCGGCGCCTGCCGGTCCATTGGTGATCTGGAAAGCGGGGATGCCAAGTCTCGGTAATGGCGGCACGAACCGAAAATGACTGGCGTCTCGGATGCCGTGTAATTGCTGGAGCTTCTCGTCCAGGGTCATTTGACCCACGAGGTCACGGGCACGTGTTCCAGGGTCTTGACCCAAACGGGCTCGGAAAGGGGTGCAGGCCACCGCCAGAATGAGACAGATCCGTGCGGCACGCGACTTCATGGACGCCTCCGAAAGCAGATGAGAACACGCGGGCCTCGCCGCACTCTGCCCGCTGACGTCGGTCTTGAAAAACCTGTTGCGAGAACTACGCCGGGAATTGCGCGTCTCGCAACAGGGTTCTTTGTGCAAGGAGCCCGGATGGATCAGAAGGCGAACCTCGCCCCGAACTGAAGTTGGCGCGGCGGGTTAGCGGTGCCGATTAACCCCAGGCCACCGCCCACGCCTGTTCCAGGATTTCCCCAATTGGTCTTATTGAAGACGTTGAACGCGTCCGCCTGGAACGTCAGGCTCGTGCCTTCCTTAGGCAACCTGAAGTTCTTGCGGAGTGACATATCCCAAGCGTAGTAGCCCGGGCCAATGATGTCTCCGGTAGGCGCGGTACCTGCGCTAGAGTTCGGCGCCACAGTAAAGGCGGCGTTTGCCCCGACGGAAGGATTGAACCAGCAAACCTTTCCGGCCGGACAGCCTGATAAATCATACAGCGCGCCCGACCCGAGACTTGCGCGGCGGGAGAAACCGGAGCCCCCCGGCCCAATGTTCTGGGTGCCGGAGATGGTGAGCGGTTGGCCGGACTGCGCCCGGGTTATGCCGCTGAACGACCAACCACCTAAAGACTGGCCAGTGAAGCCCCTTTGGCTGCGGAAGAAAGGCAGGTTATAGGTATAGGTGGCGACAAAGAGGTTGCGCCGATCAAAGCTCAAGGGCCCGTAATAGAACTGCCGCCAGCTCACGGTTTGTCCGTTGGCAAGCAGGCAGGTAAACGGGCATTCCGGTTCAGGATTGTCGTTAATCCCGCTGGTTTGACCGAGCGCCTTCGAATAGGTGTAGCTGACGGTGGCTACAAGATCGCCCTTGCGCTTTGATCCCGAAATCTGCAGGGCGTTGTAGTTGGAGTTGCCATCGCTGCGGAACTGGGTGATGTCTCCGTAACCCAGGAAGGGGCGGATTTGATTGGTGTTTGCCGTGGGGTTGGCCAGTCCGGTCGCAAAGGACTCCACGTTGATGTTGGGCTGGCGTACCTCATGCCGTCCCAGGTTGGCAACGTACGCTGTCTCCAACAGCACACCGTAGGGCAGCTCGTGCTGAACACTCAGGCTGTATTGCATGGTGCGAGCAACCACAAAGTTGGGGTCAACGGCGCTCATGTTGAAGACCGTAGGAATCCCGGCGGCGCCGTTCGCGGGATTCGACAAATTGGCGTTTGAGAAATTGGCGGCCTGCAGGAACGGGACATTGCCCGGCTGGCCGAAGAACACGTTTCCCTCCGGCTTGTCATAGAAAATGCCAAAGCCGCCGCGAATGACGGTCTTGTCGCCCTTAAGCGGCGACCAGGCAAAGCCGAGGCGCGGCGCGAAGAGGTTTTCCGGCTTGAACAAGCCGCGTTGCCCGCTGGAGGGGACTGCCAGCACAAAGGCGCTGTTGCCATTGGGCACTCTGCCCAACTGGTCGGACGGCACCGGCCCCGGCAGCACCAGTCCGTCGATGACAAAGCCCTGGTCAAGACATGCGCTGGTGGGAACGTTGCCTTTGCTCACCGCAGTTGTGCATCCGGCGATGAAGAGACTGGGGTCGAAGTTCACCATGTTATTTCCCTCGGTGTAAGTCGGCCCCGTGTGTTGATAACGAACGCCCAGCTCTAGATTCAGCTTGCGGGTGATCTTCCAGCTATCGCTGGCGTAGCCTTCGATGTCATTGAACCGGAAGAAGCCAATCGGATCCGCGGATTGTTGCTGGAAAGACGAAAAATTCCCGATCAAGGCGTCGGCGAAAGGGTCGCCGGTGGTGTTCGGGTTATTGTTAGCGCTGAAGTTGATGAGGCCGTTGGGTGAATTCGGGCGCGAATTCTGGTCCTTGCGGTTGCGCGCGTACATGGCCCCGAATTTGAACGTGTGCCTTCCCGTCTGCCAGACGAAGTTGTCCGAAGGAGAGATATCCGTGGTGGGCGCGAGCAGAGAAAAGTACGGACCCGCGAACTGCGCTGGGGCCGTTGTCGGCAAAGTGCCGGTGATCCCGGAGAAGGTAACGTGCGGTATACCGTTAGGAAATCTTCCGGCATTCGGGAACGGCCAATTGGAATTCTGGAAGCCGTAAGTGGAATCCTCCCAGGTGGTTCCCGTAGGAGGTATTCTCTGCTTGTTCCAGGAGACGTTGAGCTTGGCCTCGTTCAATAGATGGGGGGAGATACTCCACACGTGCCCGCCTTGATAGCTGTATCCGGGACGGATGCGGTTGGTAGGGGTGGTAGGCAGTCCGCCCGGCGTGAAGGTTCCAAAGGCATCGATCAGGTTGAGGTTGTCGTGCAGATAGCGGAAATACATGCTCTGCCGGTCATTGATCTGGTAATCGAGGCGAATAATGTCCTCGCGCCAATTCTGCGGGTCATAGGGCTGAAAGATGGTATTGTTGGCGCTGTCCGTGTTCGAGAAAGAGGCCGCCTGCTTCTCCATCAGGGAATAGACGTTGGCAATCGCTTGTCCGTTCGGGGTGATGCACTGCGGCGACATCACATTGGCCACGATGGTGCATCCGGCGGGTGCATTCGCCGGCACTTTAAGTGTGATCGTTTTCGGGGCATTCGCCGTCGGAGTCAACAATGCGCTGAAGTTGCCGCCGAGTTCCGCGCTTGTGGGAAGAGTCATGGCTTGCGGCGACGCAGCTATACGAAGGATCTTCCATTCCTCACCCGCAAAAAAGAAGAGCTTGCCCCGCTTGATGGGTCCGCCTAAGCTCCAGCCGAAGTCGTTGTAGCGAAGGGGGGGCTTAGCGGCGCTGGTAGAAGAGGCGAACTTGGCGTCAAACATGTCGTTGCGGACGAATTCGAAGAGGCTTCCGTGGAATTTGTCTCCTCCGCTCTTCGTAACCACGTTGACCGAGGCGCCGTCGTTGCGCCCATATTCGGCGGAAAAGTTTGAGGTCTGGACGGAGACCTCACGGATAAAATCAATGCCTACGTTGTCGAGCTGGGTAGCGTTCGAGCCTGAATCCAGATTGTATCCACCATCGACGGTAAATAAGTTTCCGTCGGCACGAAGACCATTGACGCTCGTGCTGGTGGTGGACATTCCCGTGGTCAACGCCGTCTGATCAAAAGCCGTGAGGGCGGCGCCGGGGATGAGAGAAACCAGTTGTGCGTAATTCCGCTCGTTCAAAGCCAGGTGCTGCACCTGCTCGGAATTGATGGTTCGCGAGATCTCACCGGAAGTGGTGTTGACGGTTTCACCCGTGGTGTGCACTTCTACGGTCTCCGAGACCGCGCCAATCTGCAACGTCAGGTCGACGGTCATCCGCGCGCCGGCGACCAGGTCGTTTCCAGATTTGGTGGTGGTCTTGAAGCCCTTCTGCTCGGCGGTCACGCTGTAGACGCCGACTCGCAGCTCTGGAACCACATAATAGCCCCGATCGTCGGCCGAGCTGACGCGGGTGATCTTCGTTTCCTCGTTGGTTATTGTGATCTTAGCGCTGGGAATAACGGCGCCCGTCGCATCCGTGACGGTGCCGGAGATGCGCCCGAAGATGTCCTGGGCAGCCGCGAATTGGGTCGTGACCGCGAATAACAACAATACTCCGGAGAGCGTGAACAATGTCCTCAACGCTCGGCGGAGCCGGGCCGGCGCGATGTCGCGCTCAAGGAAAGAATGGGGCTTGGGATGGGCCAGAATCATTTGGGTCTCTCCTCTCTCTTCTCTTCCTACAGTGACTACTTGTCTTAAGATTTCGCTGCGCGGGCAGACCGCCTCGAGCGCGGTGAATGACACTACCACAGATGCAGGGCGCATGAAACGCCCACACAACCTGACAAGTTAAACAGTCTCGGCGACGAAATGTGAAGTTAGCTAACCGTGAATTCACAGTTAGAACGTGGCATCCATCGAGGGAGCACTCGCCCCTTACGCACGCCACCCGCGTCCTTGGCGATTTGTAAAGTCCTAATTGCGCGTAAGTGCTCGAGAAGACGATGGTTCCTTCCAAAATCTGTATTCTCCGAAGAGTGTGTGGCTGGCTTGGACCTGGGATATTGATCTCAGAGAAAGATCTGAGTCCCACGATGGTGTGTCTGAGGCTGACCCTAGGCCAGGCCTCACAGTCCCGAGATGTTCCCAGGCTTTCCATGGAACGAATCATCGAAAGCCGATGCCGATCACAAGAGCTGAAAATCCCGGTCGAGCCAAGTTTTGTCCGTGTTTGACAAAGCAGCCAGAAGCCTGCTGGCTCCAGGGTACGGAGTTGGTTACAATGCAACTCCGCGATTGCTTCCGCGCCAAGGAGGTAGGGGTATGTTGATTCGAAGGAATGGAAACCGCGCTTTTCTTTTCGCAGCGCTCTTGCTTCTCATCAGTGGCCAGGTCTCGGCTCAGTCAGTTCCGACCGGCCGGCCTGACGTCGAGCCACGCGTCGAATCCGTCCTCGGCCGGATGACCCTGGAAGAAAAGGTTGATTTGCTGGGAGGCGTGGATGGCTTTTATATCCGCGGCGTTCCCCGGCTCGGCGTGCCCCGGTTCAGGATGGCCGACGGCCCGCTTGGCGTCCGCAACTTCGGGCCGGCCACCACCATGGCGGCTGGAATCGCGCTGGCAGCCACCTGGAATCCCGAACTCGCAGAGCGTGTAGGCAGGGAGATCGGCCGCGATGCCCGGGCCAAGGGTGTGCATTTTCTGCTCGGGCCAGGCGTAAACATCTATCGCGCGCCTATGAATGGACGCAACTTCGAATATTTGGGCGAAGACCCCTACCTGGCCTCGCGGATTGCCGTGGGTTACATCAAAGGCGTGCAGAGCCAGGGCGTCAGCGCGACCATCAAGCATTTCATGGGGAACAATTCCGAGTACGATCGCCATAACGTGGACTCGGTCATCGACGAGCGCACCATGCGTGAGATCTACTTGCCGGTGTTCGAGTCGGCCGTCAAGGAGGCGCATGTAGGCGCGATCATGGACTCATACAACCTGACCAACGGAGCCCACCTGACGCAGAACGGTTACCTGAACCTGGACGTGGTGAAGAAGGAGTGGGGCTTCACCGGAATCATCATGTCGGATTGGTCCTCGACCTACGACGGAGTTGCCGCGGCCAACGCGGGTCTCGATCTGGAAATGCCTTCTGGCGCGTTCATGAATCGAGCGAATCTGTTGCCCGCCATCGAGCAGGGCAAAGTCTCCGTCGCAACCCTCGACGACAAAGTGCGCCGCATCCTGACCACCGCTGCCCGATTCGGCTGGCTCGATCGGGAACAGACCGATCTTTCCGTACCTCGTTATAACCAACAGGGCCGGCAGGTGGCGCTCCAGGCGGCCCGCGAAAGCATGGTGCTGCTGAAGAACGAAGGCACGCTGCTTCCCCTGAACAAGGCCAACATCAAATCGGTTGCAGTCATCGGGCCGGACGCATATCCTGCGGTGCCGGATGGCGGCGGCAGCGCCCGAGTGCAGCCGTTCGCGGCTGTCAGTTTTCTTGAGGGCCTCAGCAATTATCTTGGGACTACTGTGCCCGTCTACTACTCCCGCGGAATTCCTGCTCTGAGCGAAATGGCGGAGGCCACGAATTTTTCGACCTCAGCCGCAAACGGCCAGCCCGGTCTCCAAGCCGAATACTTCGAGAATGCGGAGTTGCGCGGAACCCCGATCCTGACGCGCATCGAACCACACGTTGACATCGGCCGGGCGGGCGGGCGGCTCTTTCCCGAGCACACCTTGTCGGACCGCTGGACCGGCTACTTCCTCCCACAGCGGCCAGGATCATGCGAAATATTCGTGGAATCAACAGGAGAAGACGGCGGTTTCTATCGTCTTTACGTGGACGACCACCTTTTGTTCGACAACTGGGCAATTACCACCGCGATCATGAACTCGGCCACGCTGCAACTGGAGGCAACACCGCACAAGATTGTTCTCGAACACCATGGCCGATCAGGCTGGCTGGGGACGCGCTTGAGACTGGGAATTGCTCCTCATGAGAGCGTCGTGGATCCTGAAGCCAAGCTGTTGGCCGCCAAGGCAGACGTCGTGATCGTAGCTGTGGGCTTTGACCCGGAGACTGAAAGCGAGGGCGCCGACCGCACCTTCCGCCTCCCGCCAGGCCAGGACGAATTGATACGGGAGATGGTCGCTGCCAACCGGAAGACACTCGTGGTCGTCACTGCCGGCGGCGGGGTGGACATGGAGCCGTGGCTCGATCGCGTTGCGACGGTTCTCCAGGCGTGGTATCCAGGCCAGGAGGGCGGAACAGCTCTGGCCGAAGTGGTCTTTGGAGACGTAAATCCCTCGGGCCGCTTGCCGGTTACCTTTGAACGTCGATGGGAAGATAATCCAACGCATGACAGTTACTATCCTGAACCGGGCACAAAACGTGTGGTCTATCGCGAGGGTGTTTTCCTGGGGTATCGCGGGTTTGATCAGAAGGGCGCGAAGCCGCTCTTTCCGTTTGGATACGGCTTGTCTTACACCACGTTTGCCTATCGCAACCTCTCCGTGACCAGACCAACAACGGGAAACCAGATTCCTTCAGGGAAGGTTGAGGTGCAGTTCGATGTCACCAACACCGGCAAGCGGGAAGGAGCCGAGGTTGCCCAGGTGTACGTGGCAAGCAAAGGTGCGCCGGTACCCCGCCCGGCGAAGGAGCTGAAGGGATTTGCCAAAGTCAACCTGCGTCCGGGAGAAACGCGGCGAGTCACCCTGACCCTCGATCGCCGGGCTTTTTCCTATTACGACGCCGCGACGAAGCAATGGCGGGCTGATCCAGGGCAATACGACGTGCTCGTGGGGCGGTCAGCCGCGGCGATCGAACTCCGCGGGACGTTCACTCTGGCCAAAGGGTCGGCGCCTTAACCGATGGCTGTCCGGAACAACTCTCACTGTTGCCGCTGTCAACCGCCCTTTCTGTCACCCAGTCGGTCCACAGCGAGGTGGCGCCGCTGGACAGCAACGGCTCGCCGTCAAGGACAGCACCCGCGAAATTCTTGACGCATGGATAGTGAAAATTGGAATGAGGAGGAAGCTCCTCACGGCCGCTGGGCCACGCGAGGTTGGGCCCATTCAGCGGGGTCAGGTCCATCTCTCCCTCGGTGCCAACCATGCGAAACTCGTCGCGGGCGATATGAGAATTCCAGCGCACGTCCACGATGGCATGGAGGCCGTTTTGATACTTGATGAGCACGGTGGCGGAATCCTCTACAGCGCTTTTGTGGATTGCATTAGAGAGGCAGGCGCGAACCTCCTGGGGTGAACCGAAAAAATAATTCAGCAAATCGATGCGATGGGATCCAATATCGTAAAGCGGCCCGCCTCCCGCCTGCGCGGGGTCCAGCAACCATGCTCGCCTCGTTGGATCGGCAGGTAACCAGGCGTAACAAGAGGCAAAGGCCATCACCGGCGTGCCGATCACTCCCTGACGGATCAATTCCATCGCCCGCGCCACCTTGGGATAAGCGCGCCGGTAATACGCTACGCCCAAATACCGTCGATGCTGCTCCGCGGCTTCCACCATATTCTGCGCCTGGGTGAACGTCATGGCCATGGGCTTCTCGCAAAGCACGTGACGCCCGGCTCGAACCGCCGTGATCGTCTGCGCTCCGTGCAGGAATACCGGTGTAGCCAGGTAGACAGCGTCAAAACCATCATGGCTCAAGGCTTCGTCGAGGGTGGCAAACGCCGGCACGCCGTAGGGAGCCGCTTTCGCTGAGTCGCGCGTCACAATCGCCGCGAGTCGGCTCCGGCGCTCGGCCAGGATGGCCGGGATCACCCGCCGTGTCGCAATGTCGCCGATGCCGACCACCAGCCATCGCAGCATGGATCGATCTTATCCCTCTCTCTTCTTCCGCGCGAATGTCCCGTGATTCGAATCCGGCCCAGAGCTCCCTCGAGAACGTCCGCCTGCTCAAGGCGAAACCCGAAGCAAACGGTCCTCAGCGCTTGGCGATTGCTCTTCATAAACATGAGAACCCTAACCGTGAATTCACAGTTAGGTAACTTTACGAATCACGCCGTCCCTGTTTAACTCGCTCACCATCGGTGCGTTTCAAGAGCTTTGTCGGCTTTGTCCCATTTTGGGAACCGACGTGTAGAACGGGCCCACGCTTTCACGCTGCCGCTTCGTTGACTGGGTCGACGCACAAGGACCAGAAATGGCTCCGGGGGCGCTGTCTTAGGACCCTTTCCGTCCCCGAGTCCTGCTGGAGAATTGCGAGCCAGCACGTTGGAAGGCAAATGCAATTGATAGACAGCCAGGAAGGATCACCCCAATGAACAAAGGGTTAAGACGCTCGCCGTTATTCGCCGCCATTGTGTTTCTCTTGCTCTCGACCGGACGAACCCTGCTGGCCCAAGTCAACGTGGTTACGCAGCACAATGACCTGGGACGAACCGGGCAAAATCTGAACGAGACCACGCTGACGCCGGCGAACGTGAACGTGAACCAGTTCGGCCTGCTGTTTAAGAGCGTGCTGGACAACCAGGTTTACGCGCAGCCCCTGGTAGTGGCGAACGTCAGCATCGGGGGCGGCACGCACAACGTCGTTTACGTTGTTACCACCAGCAACAGCGTCTACGCGCTGGATGCCGATACCGGAACCCAATATTGGCATGTGACCCTGGGCACGGCGATCGCAAACACCAACTACGGTTCCGGTTGCGTCGATATCAACGGCAACGCAGGAATCGTGGGCACGCCGGTGATCGATCCGGCGGCGGGAACCCTTTACGTGGTGAACTCGCTCAACAATGCCGGCGTTTTTTCTTTCATGCTGCACGCACTCGACATCACCACGGGCGCGGACAAGGCGGGAAGCCCAGTTCAGGTCACCAATAGCGGCTTTAGCGCCCTCGCCCAGAACGAGAGGGCAGCACTAACACTCTCCAACGGCAACGTCCTGGTTCCCTTCAGTTCCCATTGCGACATGGGAACGTACCACGGGTTTCTTTTTGCCTACAATGCCGCAACGTTGGCCAAGGGCGCAGTTTTCAATACTTCCCCGACGGGCAACGGCAACAGCCTCTGGTCGTCGGGACAGGGCCCGAACGTAGACTCCTCCGGCAACATCTATTTCGGAACCAGTAACGGCACCTGGGACGGAGTCTCGAATTTCAGCGAAAGCTTCATCAAACTCAGTTCCGGGCTCGCGCTCGCCGACTGGTTTACGGCCGCAAACCACGCCACGCTGGATGGCGGCGATCTGGATCTGGATACCTCCGGCCCACTTCTGGTTCCGCCGGGCACGCGGTTGATCATGGTCGGCAAATCATCGACCGGCTATGTGATCGACAGCGGCAGCCTGGGCCATCTGGGCGACGCCAGCGCGGTGCAAACGATCAAGCTCGGCGGGGCACTGCATGGAAGCGCTGTGTATTGGGATGGCGCCGTGAATGGGCCCGAAGTCTACATGTGGGCCCAAAGCGACAACTTGAAGGCCTTTCAGTTCAACGGCAGCAGCTTGACGACGCCTAACTTCCAGACCGGTCCGGATTTCATCGGTGGCGAGCCCGGCGCCTACCTTTCGATTTCAGCCAATGGCACCAGCAATGGCATCGTGTGGGCGAATGCGGTTCTCAGCGGCAACGCCAATCATGGTTCGGTACCGGGTGTGCTCAGGGCGTACGACGCCAACAATGTCGCCACAGAGCTTTGGA
Organism: Candidatus Angelobacter sp.; assembly: GCA_036521855.1. GTDB lineage: Bacteria > Acidobacteriota > Terriglobia > Terriglobales > Acidobacteriaceae > Angelobacter. The sequence goes on along the minus strand of DATDGY010000201.1, from coordinate 12,474 downwards.
ACAACCAGCAGAACGCCAGTCGAGACACGTGCAACAACTTCGCGAAAAATGGCTATCCCACCATTGCCAATGGCAAGGTTTATCTCGGCAGCTTCGGCACGGCCAACGCCGGCAGCGGCCAATTGTGCGTCTACGGCCTCCTGCCCACGAATTGCTCGATACCTACGGTTCCAACCGGTCTGACCGCGACCGCAATTTCCGGCAGCCAGGTGAACTTGAGTTGGACGGCAAGCACTGCGTCCTGCACAGTGAGCTACAGTGTTTTTCGCAGCACGACGTCCGGGTTCACACCGTCGAGCGCCAACCAGATCTCGAGCGGTGTGTTCGCTACCACCTTCTCAGACACGACCGCCGCACCGGCCACGACTTACTTCTACGTAATCGAGGCCCTCGACCCGGCGGGTTCGTCGGCTCCCTCGAGCCAGGTTAGCGTTACAACCGGTGCCGCCATAACCAACATTGCCATCAACGGCGGCGGTCCGGCGGTGAGCCCATTCCTCGCCGACGTGGACTTCAGTGGCGGGTCGACGATCAGCCACACCAACACCATTGACCTGAGCGGGGTAACCAATCCTGCGCCTGCGGCCGTGTATCAGACGGCACGCGTTGGAAATTTCACTTATACAATTCCGGGCTTTGCTCCGGGATCGAACCAGAACGTACGCCTGCACTTTGCGGAAACTTTCTTCAACACGGCCGGCTCGCGAACGTTCAACGTGAGCATTAACGGCGCCCAAGTTCTGACTAACTTCGATATCTTTGCCGCCGCGGGCGCTCAGAACAAAGCCATCATCGAGCAGTTCACGGAGGCTGCCAACGCAAACGGGCAGTATGTCATCCAGTTCACTTCGGTGATCAATCAGTCGCTCGAGAGCGGGATCGAAATCACTTCCGGCGCCGCCTGTACTGCGCCCACAACTCCCAGCGGGCTGAGCGCGACCGCAACTTCCAGCAGCCAGATCAACCTGAGCTGGACGGCCAGCACCTCGTCCTGCGCTGTGACTTACAACGTATTCCGCAGTACGACGTCCGGTTTCACGCCATCCGGCAGCAACCGAATTGCCACCGGCGTGTCCGGCACCACTTTCTCCGATACTGGGCTGGCGGGTTCAACCACCTACTTCTATTTAGTCGAAGCCGTCAATTCCGGAGGCACGTCTGCTGCCTCCAACCAGGCGAGCGCAACTACGCAGGCTGGGACGACAAGCCCGGTCCAGATCAACTCCGGCGGTCCGGCAGTGAGTCCGTTCGTGGCTGATACCGGCTTCACAGGCGGCAGCACGATCAACCATGCCAACACCATCGATCTAAGCGGCGTAACCAACCCGGCGCCGATGGCCGTGTACCAGACCGCGCGCATTGGAGGCTTTACCTACACCATCCCGGCGACGGCGTTTGCCGCGGGATCGACCCACACCGTCCGGCTGCACTTTGCCGAGACCTTCTGGTCAACCGCTGGTTCCCGGGTATTCAACGTGAGCATTAACGGCACGGCGGTGCTGACCAACTTTGATATCTTTGCGGCCGCCGGAGCCAAAAACAAGGCGATCATCGAGCAGTTCACGGTGAATGCAAATTCCAACGGTCAGTATGTGATCCAGTTCACCACGGTGAAAGACAACTCGCTGGTGAGCGGGATCGAAATCCAGTAGCTCATTCCGTGAGGGCCGTGCGGCGGCGTGCGGCCCTCCGAAAGTAGAGAGAGCCGGATTGCAAGTTCTCAGAAGGAGAATCACCCATGACGACGAAGCCGTTACTATCGCGGGAATCCGCACGCCCTGATCCGACGACGTTACGCGCCTACCAACGCTCAGCCATCGAGCCGCGGCCAACATTTAGAGCATGGCGATACTTGCTCCTGATGGGAATCGCATTGGTGTTGCTGGTTTCAGGGGCCAGCGCACAGACGAACTGGGTGCTGGTGTGGAGCGACGAATTCAACGGGCCGGCCGGCCCTTTCACGCCCACCAGCCCTAATAACCAGTTCTGGAGCTTCGAGACCGGCCAGGGTGTCTTCGGCACCGGCGAGATCGAGGACATGATCTCCGACGGCACCACCTCCTTCCTGGATGGTAACGGCCATTTGGTAATCAAGACCTACCTTTCGGGCAGTACCTATTTCTCGGCGCGCATCAAGACCCAACTCAACGGAAGTTTCGGCAAGGAATTTACTTACGGGAGGGTCGAAGCCAGCATTCAAATTCCCACCAGCCAGGCCATCTGGCCTGCCTTCTGGATGATGGGCGACAACGGCGTCACCTGGCCCGGCCGGGGCGAGATCGACATCATGGAGAACAACGGCGCCAAACCGACCCAGATCAAGGGGACCATCCACGGCATCGGATATGCGAACACCGGGCTGGGGGTGCATTTCAATTCGCCCGACGGGGTAACGGCGTTTGCCGCCGGCTTTCATACCTTCGGCATGATCTGGTCGCCTTTCCAGATCCAGTTTTATGTCGATGATCCAACCAATATCTACGCCACCATGACGCCCGGCGACATCATGGGCGTGGGCACGAGCGGTACTGCATCAACGCTCGGCCAATGGGACTTCTGGGGACACAACTTCTTCATTCTCTTCGATGTTGCCGTCGGCGGAGGCTTCGTCGGGCCTCCGGGATCCGGCACCGTCGTCCCGCAGTTCATGAACATTGACTATGTCCGTTTGTACCAGGCCGCGCCCCCGGCCGGGCCGACGGCGTTGACGGCAACACCCATTTCCAACAGTCAGGTTCAGTTGAGCTGGACCGCCAGCACAACCACCGACACGAATATCACCTACAACGTGTTCCGCAGTACCACCTCGGGGACAGAACACTCCATCTCCAACACCAATATGGCGAATATGATCGCCACCGGCGTGAGCGGAACCAGCTTCACCGATGTGCTGCTGACGCCAGGCACTACATATTTCTACGAGGTAAACGCCACCAGCCAGGCTTCCGGAGAATCGGCTCTTTCCAATGAAGCTGTCGCCGCCGTGCCCACGACTGGAACTAGCGTTCAGCCTATTGCCATCAGCTCGGGAAGTTTGGTAGGAACCAACAACTTCGTCCAGGACACGGGCTTCACCGGCGGGGCAACGAACGCCTATCCGGATGTGATAGATGTATCGGGCGTTGCCAATCCCGCACCGCAATCGGTGTATCGGACTGAGCGTTGGGCCCCCTTCACCTACACCATTCCCAATCTGACGCCGGGCGCCGGCTTTACGGTTCGGCTGCACTTTGCGGAAACCGCATTCGCAGCGGCCGGCCAGCGCGCGTTCAACGTCGCTATCAACGGCACAACCGTCCTGACGAATTACGACATCTTTGCCGACGCCGGAGCGGAATTTAAAGCAACCGAGAAGGTGTTCACGGCTACGGCCGACAGCACCGGCAAAATTACAATCGCCTTCACCGCAGGGACGAATGGAGCGCCACACACCAATCCGAGCTTGAGGGGCCTTGAGGTGATTCCGTCCGGCGGCAGCTGCACGCCTCCCACCACGCCGACCAATTTTACGGCAACCGCAGTTTCCAGCAGCGAGATTGACCTGAGCTGGACGGCGTCGACGGGCCCGGCCTGCGGCGGTGCCGTCACCTACAAAGTGACGCGTAACGGAACGCAGATCGCGGGCGGCCTTACGGGAACAACGTTTAAGGACACGGGCCTGACCGCTTCCACGGCATACGGCTACACCGTGACGGCGGTTAACTCGGCTGGAAGCTCGGCCGCCGCCTCCGCCAGCGCAACTACCCTGGCGAGCTGCAGCGCGCCGACGACGCCCACGAACTTCACCGCGACGGCTGTATCTACCAGCGAAATTGACCTTGGCTGGACAGCTTCCACCGGCCCATCGTGCGGCGGTGCCATATCGTACAACGTGACCCGGAACGGCACGCAGATTGCCACCGGCCAGTCCGCTACCAGCTTGAAGGATACGGGCCTGACCGCTTCTACCACCTACAACTACACGGTCGTCGGGGTAAACTCCGCGGGAACTTCTGCGGCCGCCTCTGCCAGTGCAACCACGCAGTCGGGAACAACCACCGCCGTTCAAATCAACTGCGGCGGCCCGGCGGTGAGCCCGTTCGTTGCCGACAAGGACTTCGCCGGCGGCGGCACCATCAGTCACACCAATACCATCGATCTCAGCGGAGTGACCAACCCGGCGCCTATGGCCGTCTACCAGACTGGGCGCGACGGCAATTTCACCTACACCATTCCCGGCTTCACAGCCGGCTCAAGCCACACCGTGCGGCTGCACTTTGCCGAGACGTACTGGTCTTCAGCCGGTTCCCGAATATTCAATGTGACTATCAACGCCACTGCAGTGCTCACGAATTTCGACATCTTCGCGGCTGCCGGAGCCAAGAACAAGGCCATCATCGAGCAGTTCACGGCGAACGCCAATTCCAGCGGGCAGTACGTGATCAAGTTCACAACGGTGAAAGACAACTCCCTGATCAATGGGATCGAGATCCAGTAACAGGAAGAAAAGGCGGATGAGGAGATTCTCAAATCTCCTCATCACCCATTCTCCGCCAACCAGGCCAGCGCAACGACCCGGGGGTGCGTCGGGAGGTGCGGCGTGATTAAGATTAAGCGATTCGGCCTAACGGCTTCGCTCTTGATTCTCACAATATTTTGTATGCTGGGCGCAGGGACGGCGCAGTCTCCGGTCAGTGTGACCGTGGACCAGACCAGCACCGGTCAGATGATCTCTTCTGATTTCCAGGGGTTCAGCTACGAAACGCTCCTGATTTTTCCCGACAGCAGCGGCAACTTTCTCTTCAGCGGAACCAACACGCCGCTGATCAATATGTTCAAGACGCTGGGCATCAAAAGCCTGCGGATCGGAGGCAACAGCGCAGACAACGTCAACGACAATGGCGGCCAGCTACCTGCGGATTCAACCTGCGAAGCAGCAGATAAGTGCCCCATCATCGACAACCTGTACGCCTTTGCTCAGTCCGCCGGGATCAAGATCATCTTCACCTTGCGGCTGAAGGTTTTTGACACCAGCGCCGCGGCCGGAGAAGCCGCTTATATCATGAAGCATTACGCCTCTCTCACAGATTGTTTCGAGGTGGGCAACGAACCAAATGTCTATATCAGCAGCTACAGCACCTACGATACCGACTTCCGCGCGTACCAAAGCGCTGTCCTGAGCGCGGCGCCAGGCGCGAAGTTCTGCTCACCGGCAACCACCAATGGCGGCGGTCAGCCCTGGGCTGAGTCATTCGCGAACGAGTTCAAGGGAGACACCAGCATCCTTTTGATATGCGGCCACTTTTACCCTGGCGCGCGTACGGGGAACGGGACCAACGCCGATATCGATTTCCTGCTCGATCCCAGCCGGTTGAGCACCGGCTCAAATAACTACGCGCTGTACTACTCGCAGTTTCCTGCCACGGCCGTTTCAGATTCGGAAGTCTTCCGTCTGGAGGAAACCAACAGCCTGGCTTCACAAGGCGAGGCTGGCGTGAGCAATGTCTACGCGTCAACCCTTTGGGCGCTGGATTACATGCATTGGTGGGCGATGAACAACTCACAAGGGCTTAATTTCCACACCGGCGCCACCTCAGTCTACGACCCAATCATGCCTACCACGCTGAGCAGCAGTTATACCGCCGCGCCGCTGGCATACGGAATCAAGGCTTTCGGCCTCGGGGCGAGCGGAGAGAATGTTTCGACCGTGACCGGCTCGAACCCGAATGGCGTCAACATAACGGCGTATGGCGTACTGGATCCTGCGTCGGGGAACCTTTTTGTAACCATTATTAATAAGGAGCACTTTACCGGGGCGCAGAATGCGACGGTTACGTTACAACCCGGGGCAAACTACAGCGGCGGGCAGATTTGGAACCTGCAACAAACCAACGGAGATGTCACCGCTACTTCGGGCGTCACGCTCGGCGGAGCCGCCATTGGCGGAGACGGCAGTTGGAACGGGAAATCCTCGCCCATCTCACCATCGACTTCAGGAACTTTCACGGTCAGCGTTCCTGCTGCCAGCGCCGTGGTTGTGGAATTGACCGGGAAAGGCGCTCCTCCGCCTCCGCCGCAACCGCCGTCCAGTCTGACGGCAACGACGATTTCCAGCAGCCAGATCAATCTAAGTTGGGCGGCGTCACCAACGTCCGGGGTAACCTACAACGTTTTCCGCAGCACCGCCTCAGGGTTCACGCCCTCACAGAGCAACCGCATCGCGATTGGCCTGACCGCCACCTCTTTTTCGGATACTGGACTTGCGCCTTCGACTTCCTATTTCTACCTCGTCGAAGCCGTCAACGCGGGTGGCGTTTCATCAGCGCCCACCAATCAGGCAGCCGCCACGACGCCGGCCGCTTCGCCGACGACTATCCAGATCAATGCCGGTGGTCCGGCAGTGAGCCCGTTCGTCGCCGATCTGGATTTCAGCGGCGGCAGCACCATCAACCACGCCAATACGATCGACCTGAGCGCAGTAACCAACCCGGCACCGATGGCCGTGTATCAGACCGCGCGGACCGGAAACTTCACCTACACGATTCCGGGATTCAACCCCGGGTCGAGCCAGACGGTTCGGCTGCACTTCGCTGAGACTTTCTTTTCGTCGGCTGGCTCCCGGACCTTCAATGTGAGCATCAACGGTACGCAGGTGCTGTCGAACTTCGATATCTTTGCCGCTGCGGGCGCCCAGAACAAAGCCGTCATTGAACAATTCACGGAGACCGCGAATTCCGGCGGGCAGTACGTGATCCAGTTCACTTCCGTGATCAACAACTCTCTGGTCAGCGGGATCGAAATCACCTCAGGGGCAACTTGCAGCGCGCCGACCGTTCCCAGCCGGCTCAGCGCAACGGCAACTTCCAGTAGCCAGATCAACCTGAGCTGGACGGCGAGCACCTCATCCTGCGCGGTGACCTACACCTTGTTTCGCAGCACGACCTCCGGTTTCACGCCCTCGGGCAGCAACCAGATCGCCAGCGGTGTCAGCGGCACGTCGTTCTCGGACACCGGGCTCGCAGCTTCAACCACCTATTTCTACGTGGTGGAAGCCGTCAACACCGGAGGCACGTCGGCTGCGTCCAACCAAGCCAACGCGACAACCCAGGCCGGGACGACAAGCACGGTCCAGATCAACTGCGGCGGCCCGGCAGCGAGTCCATTCGTTGCCGATGTGGACTTTACCGGCGGCAGCACCATCGACCACGCCAATACGATCGACCTGACCGGAGTAACCAACCCCGCGCCGATGGCCGTGTACCAGAGTGGACGCGTGGGAAACTTCAGCTATACAATTCCCGGCTTGGCTCCTGGATCCGGTCACACAGTGCGGCTGCACTTTGCCGAGACCTTCTTTTCGTCAGCCGGTTCGCGGACGTTCAACGTGAGTATCAACGGCACCCAAGTGTTGACGAATTTCGATATTTTCGCCGCTGCAGGAGCTAAGAATAAGGCGGTAATCGAGCAGTTCGGCGCAACTGCGAATGCCAATGGCCAAATCATTATCCAGTTCACGTCGGTCGTCAATCAGTCGTTGGTGAGCGGGATTGAGGTGCAATAGACGAATTCTGACTCCTCCCGAAGAGGTTTGTATGCAATGGCACAAAATGATGCTCGGACCTATCTTTGGCGTTGCCTTGGCCGGTGTCGCAGCACACGGAACGCACTCGCCTGACTCCGACCATCGGTCGCAACTTGTGCGTGATTTGCGGGCGACCCGCAACGGCAATCAGGTTACGCTCAATTGGAGCCAGCCGCGGCAGGTCACAGATCAGCAATCTCTCGTCGGCCGCCCGCTCGTAGCGCGCGTGTGTCGCGACATCTCTTTGGCAGCTCCACAACCGCTCTCGGCTTCAACCTCTTCGACGATGACAAGGTGCGTGCACTTGCTCCAGGAAGTTGATCCCCGAAAATCTCCAGCCTCTCGCGTGCGTCTCCAAGACAAGAACGCCACCGAAGTTACCGTTCGGTTCATCGACAGACTTCCGGAGGACCTGGCGGGTTCTGGCCCTTCGCAGTTTGCCCGCTATGCTGTCGAATTGCGTGATGACCGCGGGCGCAGCGCGGGATTCTCCAATCCAGCCGCGGTTTCTCTGGCGCCCCTTCGGCCAGCCGAAGGCCTGCATTCCGAACTCGATGTGCGTGGCGTGTACCTGATATGGGACAGCGAAATCGAAACCCAGAATTCCGCATTGCAGTTCGATTACCGAATCTACAGGCGCGAAAAAAACCATCCCAAAAGAGTTGCCGTTCAGTACTTGCGCGCCGTGGTTCATACAAGAGACGGTGATCGATGGAGCGGCGTTGACACGAGTGTCGAGTGGGGAAAGACCTACGTCTATTGGGTTACCCCGGTGACAAGAGTCTATTCGGAGAAGGGCCGGCTGGTCACTGAGGTCGAAGGCGACGATTCCGCGCCGCTTCAAGTCATTACTCACGATGTCTTCCCGCCCGCTGTGCCGGAGCGATTGCTGGTTCTGCCTAGCCAGATCCGCGGCAAGAAGTTCATCGATATCGTCTGGGGGCCCAACATCGAAAAGGATCTTGCAGGATACAACATTTATCGCAGGGAGGAAGGCGGAAAGCCGTCGCGCATCAATTCAACCCCAATCACCATGCTTTCATTCCAGGATACCGATGTCGCCGCCGGCCACAACTATTTCTACAGCCTCTCTGCGGTTGACACGCATGGAAACGAGAGCGCCAAATCCAGCGAGATCGCTGGTACACTGCCCTAGCCCGTGCTTTCCACGTTCCATGTCGACATGTTCAACGTGTTGCGCCGGCGCGCGAAATCCTTGCTTCCGCAGAACAACGCAGGACGGGCGCAAGCCATTCCGCCGTGGAAAGGGCGCAACGTCAGACCGCGGCGGTTCTTCCGTCTATTCCGGTATTACTTCAACTGCGCTCACGGAGGGATAGTTCAGGCCGGGAGTGAAATAAATCTCGATCTTACCCTGCGCGGTCGGTTCGATGTGGCTAAAAGTCTTCACCAAAGGCTCGGTTCCTGATTCCCCAAAAATATCGAAACTCTTCAAGAGCATGACTCCATTGCAGGAAACGTCAAACACCCGGCTGCCCACTCCTCCAGTCGAACCATTTTGAACGCCGAACCAGTGCTCCATAAAATACAGCTTAAGCGTGTATTTCGCGGAGGTCGCGACCGGAATCGCGTAATGAAAGTGTCCGTAACGATGCCATTCGAAGAGACGGCCGTCAGGCACCTTCGCCAGCTCGCTCCCGAAGCGATTTACACGGCCGCCGAAATAGTAACGGTCAGGCATCCACGTTTCACCTTTGGAATCGCGATAGAGAGAAGGACCTGCCATGATCCGGATGGGAAGCATGCGATGCGGGATGCCGGGCAGGATTTCAATGGCGTTTAGGAAGGAATCGGGGGTACTGAAATCCAAATGAATCGTTCCGTCGCTTTCCCGCTTTACGTCCGTAAAAACTTTGATTGTGGCAATGTCATCTCCGCCGGCGTCGTCCACCACGTCCAGATTAGTGACCGGTCCCCCGTTGATCGAGAAGACCACGTTGCGAGCGTTTTCCAAGAGTCCCGCGGTTTCAGCGAATAGAAGGTGTACCTCGTAAGTCCCCGGCGCGACGGGATAATTACAATGAAAGGCGCCGCGCCGGCCCGCGGAAAAGAGCTGCGAATCTTCTGTGCCCTGAATCGAGTGGCCAGCAACGGAGAACGAGCTTCCTCCCGAGCAGAAATGGTCGCTGCTCCAAGTAGCCCCCGATCGATCGACGTACGGCGCGCGGCCATCCCCCACCGCGGCACGGACAATCGGTCCAGAGATACCCGCGGGCTCAACCACAACCGGAGCCAGGACACGCCCCTCCTGGCTGCCTGTTCGGCTCCATCTGTACAAGCCAAGGCCCGATAAGGCAAGAGCCGCAAACACAACTGCTGCCGAGATCGTTACCGTCCGGCCGGTCAGGACAAAGCGTCTCCTCGGCTCGCTCTTCCCAACTCGCAACGCATCGTCCGTCAACGACTGTTCGGGCAGGGAGAGTGCCGCTTCATGATGTCCGGGTGACTGAAAGCCGTTTTCCAGAAGCGTGCCGCTATCTAGAGGCTGCTGGACATGACTTTCGTTGAGCTCCGAGTGGGCTGGCGCCAAGTCGTCCGCATGAATAAACTTTGGCACGTAGTGGCCCGGGGGCAAGCAAATATGAATCGGATGTTGCGCTCCGCCAGTTCGATAGTAGTCCTCCAGCCGCTTTCGCAGGGCGTGAGCCGTGACGCGGACGATGGTGTCCACTTGCGGATCAAAATTCTCAGGACGCCCCAGGGCGTGCACAGCGATGCTGTATTCTTTGATCTCGTCGATGGTGCCGTCAAAGTATTTTTCGCACACGAAAGTCAAGAGCCGAACAAGATTGTTGGTTCGGCCGAGCATTCCCGACGCCAAGACTGCGTCCAGTTCGGCCCGTTCGGCTTCGAGGTTGTTGAGCGCCGATTGCAAGTGCTGCCCCCGCACGTCTTTGGAGTTTTACGAATTACCGTCTGGAGGGAGAGTATAACCCAATCTTGGAAGGAGCGATCAAGACGAAAGCACCAAGGTTCTCAAGTACTTACACAGCGCGCGTCTTTGAGAAATTAGCTGCCGTCGTGACCTCTCATGGCCAGGCAAGAGTGGCATGCTTAGGGCACACGGCGCCACTTCTGATGCTCAGAAGCAACTAACGCCGCTAAGACTCTAACCGTGAATTCACAGTTAGCTAACTTCTTTCCGCGCGCAAAGACTGTTTTAGTCGTTCAACTGTGGAGGATGCGAAGGTCGTATGATTGAGCCCCGACGCCATCGATTGACACTTGTCTTCTGGCTTTTCTTCTTATTCTTCATATTTGCTTCCGGAACAGCACAAGTTGCGCCGCTGATCGGCAATGTCAATGCGCGCCACAGCACCAGCCTCGATGGGCCGTGGCAGGCAATCGTTGATCCGTATGATGTTGGCGTCTTCGACTACCGCTCCCAACTCCTGCGAAATGACAACGCATTCTACAAGAATCACAAGCCTGAATCCCAATCGGAGCTGGTGGAATATGATTTCGACACCTCGGGTCAACTGAATGTCCCCGGGGATTGGAACACGCAGCGCGAGTCATTGTTCTTTTACGAAGGGAGCGTCTGGTACAAGCGTTCTTTCGATTACATCAAATCACCGAAGAGCAGGCTGTTCCTGCATTTCGGAGCGTGCAATTACTTGGCGGTTGTTTATTTGAACGGTGAAGAGCTTGGCCGACACGAGGGAGGGTTTACACCGTTTAACTTCGATATCACTGACCTGGTACGAACGCGGGGCAATTTCCTTGTCGTTAGAGTAAGCAACGCTCGGGGAAAAGATCAAGTTCCAACGCTCAATACTGACTGGTGGAATTACGGAGGAATGACTCGTCCGGTAACATTGCTGGAGGTGCCGCGGACATTCATTCAGGACTACTTTGTTCAACTTGAAAAAGGTTCGACACGCGAGATCAAAGGGTGGCTGCAACTGAACGGTCCCCAGCTTGAACAGACAATCACCGTCGCAATTCCCGAGGCGGGGCTGAAGAAAACCTTCCGGACGGATTCCAAGGGACGAGCCGAGTTTTCCTTTGCCGCCGACTTGGCGCTTTGGTCTCCGGAAACTCCTAAGCTCTACAAGGTTGAAATCTCCAGCGAGACCGACCATGTAGTTGATTCCATCGGTTTCCGGTCGATTGAAGTCCGTGGCAGAGACATCCTCGTGAATGGGACACCAACCTTTTTGCGAGGAATCAGCATTCATGAAGAGGCGCCAAAGCGACCCGGAAGGGCTTGGAGCGAGGACGATGCCCGGACTCTTCTGACTTGGGCCAAGGAATTGGGCTGCAATTTCGTCCGCCTGGCGCACTATCCTCACAACGAAGCTATGTTGCACATGGCGGACCAGATGGGACTGATGGTCTGGGAAGAAGTCCCTGTTTATTGGACCATCCAATGGGGAAACCCGGACACGCTACGTAATGCGGCAAATCAGTTGAAGGAGATGATTGAGCGGGATCACAATCGAGCGTCTCTCATCATCTATTCAGTTGCGAACGAGACGCCCATCAGCGACGAGCGGAATCGTTTTCTCGAGCAACTCATTCAAGAAGCACACTCCGCGGACCCGACGCGTCTGGTTTCTGCTGCGCTTCAAGCCGACGAAGTCGTGGAGGATAACCGCATCTCAGTTCGTATTAACGACCCGATTGCCAGCCAGCTCGATGTAATGGGGAACAACGAGTACATTGGCTGGTACATCCACCGCCCTGCCGACGCGGATACCACCGAGTGGATCTCACAGTATGACAAGCCGTTGATTATGAGTGAGTTCGGAGGTGACGCACTCTTTGGCTACCACGGCGATCCCCTCGCGCGCTGGACCGAGGAGTATCAAGAGAATCTTTATCAGCACCAGATTGCCATGTTGAAGCGCATTCCTTTTCTCAGGGGAACGACGCCCTGGATTCTCAAA
>DATDGY010000200.1:0-11902 GCA_036521855.1 Candidatus Angelobacter sp. | reverse complement strand
CAAAACGCCCCCCAAAATCAATCCAGGGAGGCGGCGTAAACCATTGACGGGGCGGGGGAAAAGATTGGCTCCTCAGGTAGGACTCGAACCTACAACCCTCCGGTTAACAGCCGGATGCTCTGCCATTGAGCTACTGAGGAGTAAACAAACCTGCCATCCCAGGAAGGGATGGCAGATCAAGATTGTCCCTCTGACAATAGCATGCGGCGGACGGATTCGCAATTGCCCGAAAGCCTTAAGCGGCAGCGTGTTTCCCGCGGAAAAAATGCGAAACTCAGTGGCTATCGGTCTGCCGTCACAATGACCAGGTCCTGGTTCTGCTCGTTGAGCTGGGCTACCCCGCAAGCGGTGGCGGTGCCGCTGGCATCGAATTTGCAGCCCCACAGAGCGTCTGCCTGGGCGCCGCATTGGCCTTTGTCAAGCGAGGCCAGCCAGAAGCCGGAGCCGGCCGGGCGTCCCCGAGGATTGCCCGTACCGTTGACCGCGATCAGCAGTTCGCCGCTCCCGGGGGTGCCATTTCTGCACGTGAAGGTGCCGGCTGTGCTGCTGAACAGGACTCTATCTTTGGCGTCCCATGTCAGGGTTGCCTGGTCGACTTGGCCGTTGCCATCAGCGTCAATCTGTTCAGCCCATGACTCGGAATCGGCAGGCGTTGCCATCTTCACGTGAGCCGTGCCAACGCTGGTTGTCTTGGCAGCCGTCGCGGGAGGAGGTGACCCCACCTTTTTCTGTACCTCCGACGGATTGACCTTCACCCCCGTGGATGAGCTCTGTTCTTGCGCCAGGGCGACGGCTGCACTGACCAGCAAAGCGATCGCCAACAAAACCCATTTGCTGATGCCATCTTTCATAGTCATAGTCTTTACTCCTTCATTGCATTTCTCGAGAGACTGTCCCAGGCTGTGAGGCAACTTCCCGTCTGGCCATTAAAGTAAGAACTCTCCATCCATCCCCGCTGGGACCCGAGCAAAACTTGGCGCTCGCATATGGAGCACGCGCCACCGGCTCCCAGCCGAGGGCAGCCCCTCAACCCTTAAGAGAGAGTGGCTGCATCGCGGGTTGCCCGTTCAGGCGACGATAACGAACAAAAAGCGAACCGAAGAGCCCTCTGGCGAATTTCTTTGCGCATTTCAGATGCTTTACGGTAAACCTGGAACTGTGAGCTTAAGCTAGGCGTATCTCTGGGTTACGGGGAGACTGCTTGGAAGACCAGCAAACAGGGCCATTAGTGCGCCGATGCCTGGCCGGCGAGTCAGCCGCCTGGGAGGAGATCGTTCGTCTTCACAATCGCCGGGTCTACAACCTGTGCTTCCGGTTCACGAATTCTCCCGACAACGCTGAGGATCTCACCCAGGACGTGTTCATCAAGCTGTATCGCACCCTGGCCTCCTATGATATTGAAAAGGGGGCATTTACGACCTGGTTGACCACGTTAACCAGGAACCTCTTGGTGGATCACTTCCGGCGCAGCAAGCAAGACCGCGTGACCGACTCGATTGACGCCAGCATTACCGAGCGGGAAGATTCCCCGCCGCTCAGTGAAAGCCTTCGCGACCCGCGCCCCACGCCGGCGGACCGGGTAGCCAGCCAGGAGACCCAGAAACTGGTGCAGGGGGCCCTCGCCCGGCTTTCTCCGGATTTGCGCGAGGCGGTGATTCTGCGGGACCTGCAAGACATGGACTACAAAGAGATTGCCCAGGTGCTCAGAGTCCCGGAAGGGACGGTAAAGTCGCGCATCAACCGCGGAAGGATGGAACTTGCGCGATTACTTTCTCGTAATAAAAGGCAGGCAAGTAATGAATAAGAACCTCCAAAACGGGATGCAGTGCAGCCAATTCGAGGCCTTGCTGGCCGAGGCTCTGGATCAGGACGAAGGGTCCGCGGCTGGGGATGCTGAGGCGCTACCTCGCGAAACGAGGGAGGCATTCGAGGCACACCGGCTCAGCTGCCCGATCTGTGCTCCTCTCTACACAGAGGCCCGGGAAGGCATGCTGCTGCTTCGAGCCATGGAGGAGGTAGAGCCTCCCCGGAACCTGTTACATAACATCCTGGCCGCTACCAGCCGCGCTGAAGCCCAAAGCACCGTTCCAGCACGCAGCCGCCGGCAGGCCCGCTGGCTCGACTGGGCGCGGCAAAGCCTTCGTCCGACGCTGCGAGGGTTGTTGCACTCTCGGTTTGTCACTTCGTTCTGCATGGCATTCTTCTCCATCAGCCTGACGTTGAGCTTGGCTGGCGTAAAACTGGGCGACATTGACTGGCGCCCCAACGCTCTGCGGAAGTCCGTGGTGTTGCAGTACACCCAGATCGAAGCCAAGGTCATGCGCTATTACGACAACATGCGCCTGGTGTATGAAGTCCAGAGATTCAAGAAAGCCGCCACTCCGGCGCCAAATGACAACAAGGACCAAAACCAGCCGGAACAGCAAAACCGTAATCCCCGTCCGGACCAGGAGGAAAAATACAGTCAGGATCGCGATGGAAGCCTGATGGCCCAATCCACTATGAAACATCAAGGAGCCCAATTATGAACTGCGCCGTACACACGGATACGCCCGCCACGGCTTACTGCCGTACGTGCGGGAAGGCGCTTTGTGAGAACTGCAAACGCGATGTTATGGGGGCCATTTACTGCGAACCCTGCATCGCCGTCCGCTTGCAAGGGAACCAGCCGCAGACAGCTCCCGTCGGCGTCCCGGTGGTCGGGGTACCGGGCACGCCCAGTCCCGGCGTGGCCTTGCTCCTGGGCTTCATTCCTGGTGTAGGTGCAATGTACAACGGCCAGTTCATGAAGGGCTTCATCCACGTGCTGATCTTCGTGATGTTAATCGTGGCAACCTCCCATGAGGAGCTGTTCGGGATTGGGATCGGCTTCTGGGTAGTGTACATGGCGTTCGATGCTTATAAGACGGCCGAGGCCAAGCGGCTTGGGTTGCCTCTTCCTGATCCACTGGGACTGGACCGTCTCTTCGGTTTGCAGGAGGGCCACCATACCGCAGCTTCTCCGGCAGCAGGGCCGGCTCCCTTGGCTTCGCAACCCGGTTTCGAAGCGGCGACTGAGGTGCAGCAGCCTCCGGCAACACCTTCGGACCACGTTCCGATAGGCGCCATCATCCTGATTGGGCTGGGCGTTATTTTCTTGTTGGGGAATGTAGTCAGCTTTCATCTCCACAAATTCTGGCCTCTGATTCTGATCGGTGTGGGGCTCTGGCTCGCCTATAAGCGATTGGCCGTTGGGCAGACGGAGGTGAGATGAACAGGTACATTGCCAATCGAACGTGTCAGTGTCCCCGTTGCCGGGCCAACGGCCTCATGGGCGCAGCCGTCCTGATCACCCTCGGAGTGTTGTTCCTCCTGGCTGAATTCTGGGTGATTCCCTTTCACCAGAGTGTGCCCGTGCTGCTGATCGTGATCGGACTGATGTTGTACCTGGGCCGTTCTGCTTCCACCGAAGGGCACATCCAGCCCCCGAACGCAGCCGGCATGCTGCCTCCGCCTCCTCCGATTCCCCGCGACCAACATGGTCCTGAGGTGAACCAATGAGCGCTCCGAATCCTGCTCCTGCTTACCGTCCGGAACGTCCGCGTTCCATTTTCGGACCGATTATGCTTGTGGCCATCGGCATTACGTTGCTGTTATGCACCACGGGCGTTCTCTCCTGGCGTTCCTTCTGGCTGGGCTTTGCCCGCTACTGGCCTGCCGTGCTCATCCTCTG
The DNA here is from genome assembly GCA_036521855.1 of Candidatus Angelobacter sp. Classification (GTDB taxonomy): domain Bacteria; phylum Acidobacteriota; class Terriglobia; order Terriglobales; family Acidobacteriaceae; genus Angelobacter. Next base: position 8,190 of record DATDGY010000200.1, on the reverse strand, counting down.
GGGAGTAGCCAAGTTGGCCGAATACATGTGGGCCAAGCAGAGAGGCTATCGGCCGCCGCGGCTGGGCGCAGGCAGCATCGTGTTCCTGGTTTTCTTCATTCTGTTCGGCACGGTGGTGACCAAAGCATCTGGGGTGAACTGGTCTGGAATCCGCGACGGGATCGTCGACGATACCGGGTGGGATGGCTTTGATTGGATGGGCGCAGGCTACGACTTTAACTACGATTCCGCCCAGTCCCTGCAGGGCGCTACGCAGATCAAGGTTCTTGTTGATCGCGGCGACATCAGCGTCACACCCAGTGCGGATGACCAGGCCCACCTGGTCGTCCACAAGACGTTGCGCGGCGACTCCCAAAGTGACGCCGACCGGCTGGACACGTCCACTCAGGCGAAGTTCCAGCAGCAGGGCACACTCTGGCTTATGGACCTCACCGGCGGGGACTACCAGCGTGGACGCTTCAACCTGGATTTGCAGCTGCCCCGCACTGCCGCTCTGTCGGTCATGACCCGCGTCGGCAATATCACCGTGTCAGGCCGGAAAGGCAGCCTTGAGGCTTCCAGCGACCACGGCGATGTGAACGCCGACCAGGTCACCGGAGACTTATCGGTGCGTTTGAAACACGGCGACGTCACCGCCAAGAACGTAACCGGAAACGTGACCGTGGACGGCACGGTCAGCGACAGCAATATCTCTGACGTGGGCGGCACCGTGACCCTGACCGGAACCTATTGGGGCGACATGCAGCTGGCGCGCATCGCCAAGCAGGTGCACTTCATCAGTTCTCGCACCGATCTGCAGTTTGCCAAACTGGACGGCGAATTCAACATGCAGCCCGATGAGTTGCGCGCCAACGCCATTGCCGGGCCGTTCAAACTGAGCACGCGCAGCAAGAGCGTGAACCTGGAGGATGTGAGCGGCGACGTTCACATTGATAACCAGAATGGAAGCGTGGAGATGCGTCCCAAGGCGCCTGTGGGGAATATTGATGTCACCAACGTTCGCGGCGAAATCGATCTCACAATGCCCGCCAACGCCGGTTTTCAACTGGACGCACAGAGCATTGCCGGCGAGATTCAGAGCGATTTCAACGTGAGCGTGGACAACAGCGGCAACAACGCCACCGCTCGTGGCACCGTCGGCAAAGGCGGCGCCGCGGTTCGCCTGAAGGCCGACCATGGGACGATCCAGTTGCGAAAGCAACAGTAGTTAGTACTTAGCATTTAGTACTTAGTAGCTCGTGAAAATGGGGGCGCGCCGCACGTTCCGGCACTAAATACTAAGAACTCAGCACTAATTACTCGCTTTCCCTATCCGCGCCAATTTTTCATCAACGATCTCCATGGCCCGCTGAACGACCTGCTCCAGCGTCATGTTCGTAGAGTCGATCAGAATGGCATCTGGCGCGGGCACAAGGGGGGAATTGGGACGTGTGCGGTCACGCTGGTCACGGGTCCGCAGCTCGGCCAGCACTGAGGCCTCCGGCGCCGTCACACCCGGATTTTGAAGAAAGCGGCGGTTGCCGCGGACTTCCGGCGCAGCGTCGAGAAAGATCTTGACCTCGGCGTCAGGAAAGACTTTGGTTCCGATGTCGCGGCCTTCCATCACCACGCCTCCTCCCGCCACCATCTCACGCTGCCGCTGGACCATCCAGTCGCGCACCGGCGGGTGCACCGACACCAGAGAGGCGGCTTCGGTAACATCCTGACGGCGAATTCGTTCGGTGACGTCCACGCCGTCCAGCAGCACGCAGTTCCCGTCTCCTCGCGTTCGCAACTCGATCCGCGAATCGCGGACCAAATTGGCCAATGCACCGCTGTCAGCGAAGGGCACTCCAGTTTCGATCGCCTTTAACGCCAGGGCACGGTACATGGCCCCAGTCTCAATGTTTGTGTATCCGTAGTTGCGAGCCAGCAGTGCCGCCAGAGTACTCTTGCCCGAACCTGCCGGACCATCGATGGCGATCACAAAGCGCCGCGCTGGGCGGTTTCCGCCGCCCGCGAGCATGCTACCCATGGTTGCGTCTCCGCTGATCTTCCAGGACCGGAGTCAGCCGAATCAGGGTCTTCGATCCGACGGGCACAAAGCTGAGTTCACGCGCGGCCAGCAGCGCGTTCACCGCCTCACGAACCTTGGCCCGCGAGGTAAAACGGGAAAAGAGATCCTCGATTTCCTGCTGGCTCGCGGCGGTTGCAGACTCAAGATACTTGCTGACCAGAGCAGAAATAGCCTCAGGCGCGGAGATGTTGATGCCTTCTTTCACCGCTGCGGGCGCCCAGCGGTACAGCGCGTCCCACAATGCGCCCTGGCCTTCACGGTAGTCTACGCGAGTAATCTTCAAGATGGTCCACAGCTCGGTCAAGGCACGGTCTAGAGAGGCGATGCTCGGCTCCCGGCCCACCGCCTCCTGCAACTGCACTTTGCTCATTGGACCGTGTTTCTGGATGGCCTCAAAGATCGTGAGCGCCAGCGGCGAGACCACCACGCCCTGAGTCTTGTCCCGGGGTGGCGCTTTGGGAGTGCGGTCACTCACCAGCGCGTAATAATACGGAAAGAGCGAAGCGTCCATGATCAGGCCGGCGCCCCCACTGAGATTGATTTCGAAGGCCAAGCGTTCGCGCAGCAGACGCAACATCAGCTCCGTCGCCTGGCGGGCGCGCGGATCGGCAAACGCGTGCTTCTGGTCGGGCAGGCCGTCCGTCGAACCCGCGTAAGCGCCGATAAATGTTGGCGCCAGGGGCAGCGACCTCTCCGGGTACATCAGGCAGAAGCCCACGTTCTCCACAAAATTGCGGGCGTCCTCGAGCGTGCGCACGGGGTTGCCGTCAGTGCGCCACATATGCGAACGGTGCTGCTGCAATTCAAGCTCAGTCATCGCCATCTAAATCCGTTTGAACGCCTTCTGAATCTCCCTGACAGAATACCGCAGCACCACCGGCCGCCCGTGCGGACAGCTCATGGGGCACTCTGTCCTGGCCAGCTCGCTTAACAGCCATTCCATCTTGTTCTGCTCCAGCGGCATGTTGATCTTGATAGCGGCGTGGCAGGCAATGCTGGCGGCGATGCGGCTCCTTATCTTCTCCAGGTTGAGCGCTTGTTCTTCCCGCTGGAACTGGTCCAGCAGCTCAAGCAGCATATGCTCCACCTGCGCGGGTTGGATGCCTGCGGGCGCGGTCTTAACGGCAACCGTCTTGGCGCCGAAGAGCTCGACCTCAAATCCGTTCCGGCGCAGCTCTTCCGAAATCTCCGCGAACACGGCTTGCTGCGCGGCTGCAAGCTCCACGATCAGGGGCATCAGCAGCCGCTGGCCTTCTTGCGCAGCCTGGCTCCGACCGCGCTCCTTCAGAATCTTCTCAAACAAAATGCGCTCATGGGCCACGTGTTGATCAACGATCCACAGGCCGTCCGGGTTAACGGCAACGATGAAAGAATCCCGCACTTGTCCCAGAGGTTTCAAACTATCCAGCACTAAGGCGTCAGGCACGGCTTGCGGTTCGTCCACAAGGACATTGCCGCATGCGTCCGCGTTGCCGGCGGAGTTCTTCACGAGCACCGGAACTGCCAGGGGACCAAAGCCGCTCACCGCCGTATTGGCCTCCACGGCGATAGGCTCTCCGGCAAACTGAAGCCTCTCGTTTATGACCGGCTGCGGCGGCGCCTGCAATGTGAAATCGTCGCGAACACCAGGTTGCGCCAGGGAGCGTCCTAAAGCTCCGGGAGTCAGTCCCGGAGGAGCCGTGGGCTGGGCTGTAATTTCGCGCGTGAACTGAGGCACTGGACGCGCCTTCATCAGCGCGGCCCGGATCGAGTCGCGCACAAAGTCGTGCACCAGAGACTGCTGGCGGAAACGGACCTCGGTTTTGGAAGGATGCACGTTGGCGTCAACTTCTTCGTTCGGCAGCTCGATGAACAAGAGAACCACTGGGAAAACCGTCGGCGGCAGAATGTTGCGATACGCTTCTGTGATAGCGTGCTGGACCAGCCGGTCGCGCACCAGCCGGCCGTTCACAAAGATGAAAATCGAATTGCGGTTCAGCTTCTGGACCTCCGGCTTGGAGACGAATCCGTGTAAGCGAATCTCTCCGGGGACGCGCGGCGCATAGTCCTCGTCCCGGCGCCAGGGTGGAGGTTCGGGAATGCCCACCCGCTCGAGTTTCATGGCGGCTGCGACTGAGATCAGTTGCTCCAGCGTTTCCCGGCCGAAGACCTGGTAGATGCGCGCGGAATGCGACTCCACCGGGGCCGCCACCAGCATGGCATTGGTTGCGGAATGCAGTTCGAAATGCTTCTCAGGATGAGCCAGGGCATAGTGCGTGACCAGCGAAGCGACGTGCGAGAGCTCCGTGGACTCGGCCTTCAGGAATTTTCTGCGTGCCGGCGTGTTGAAGAAGAGGTCGCGCACCGCGACCGAGGTCCCCTGGGGCAGGCCGGCCTCTTCCACCCGCAGGATCTTGCCTCCGGCGATTTCCAGCAGCGTGCCTCCAGGCTCATCCGGCGAGCGCGTCTCCAGCAGAACCCGGGAGACGGATGCGATGGAAGGCAGCGCTTCGCCGCGGAAACCGAGCGTGTGGATGTTGAGCAGGTCTTCTGCGTCCTTGATTTTGGAGGTCGCATGACGTTCGAAGGCCAGGAGCGCATCATCACGTACCATGCCGCTGCCGTTGTCACTAACTTGAATCAGCTTCTTGCCGCCGCCCTCCACTTGGACTTTCACGCGCGTGGCGCCGGCGTCGAGTGAATTCTCCAGTAGCTCTTTCAACACCGAAGCCGGACGCTCCACCACCTCGCCCGCCGCGATCTTGTTGGCCACATGCTCTGAAAGTAGGTGGATTTGCCCCATGGGAGAAAGTTCATTTAACCACAAAGGACACGAAGAAGCACAAGGGGAAGATGGCCGGTTATTTAGAATCTGCACGCGGAGCCGCGAGCGATCGAAACAAACGAAACGAGAGGAAGAAAGCTCCTGAAACAAGTGCTATGCAAGCCACCAAAACCAAGGCGTTCATCCACTTGGGGCCATCTGCCCCGTCTTGGATTTCAAGAAGCCCAGCGACATTGTAAAGCACGGTCGGAATCAGCAGCAGCCCGAGAAGCCCGGAAACTGTTGCGAGCAATGCCGAGGCGATTCTTTTCAAAACAACCACCTTCGTGCCCCTTTGTGTCCTTCGTGGTTGGCTTCTTTACTTCGTCGAACTCAGTGGCGGGGCCGGATACTGCGGCAATTTCTCGCGTGTGCGATTGGCACGCTGGATTTCAAGATCATCAAAGAGCAGCGACGGTGCCACAATCGAGCTGGGCAGCGGTTCGCTGCGGTTGTAGACATATTCGTCATTGCCAGCGGCGATGATGTCGGAGCGCAGAGTGCGAGTATCTAATTGGTTGAACGTGGCTCCGCGAACCAATTCCATGTGGCCATCGCTCGAGTAGATCCGCCACAAGAGGCGCGGAGCAAGGCGCACCCCGGTGGTTTCAACGTAATACCCGTAGGGTCGTCCCTGATCCTTGCACATCTGGATGAGTTTCTTCTTCAACTCTTCCAGGGGCACGCCGTCGGATGCTTTGACGATCAGGTTGGAAATCTGAGGATGGGGGGCGCCCGCGAGCGTCGTCCGGCCGCGACCGTTTGAATTCAGGGCGTCTTTAATGGGCTCACGACCCAGGAGGTAGTTGGTCAGCACTCCCTTGTCAATCACCGTGACGGGTTCAGCCTTGACGCCTTCATCATCCACGTCATAACTGCCCAGTAGAGTCACACCGTCGATCGTGCGGCCGAGAGGATCATCCACGACGGTCAAAAAGTCCGGTAGAACCCGGCTCTTATAGTACGAGGCAAATTGTCCTCGAGTACGCGCCGGGTTGCCCGGCTCGGGACGATTACCCAGAATATTCGGGGCGATCAACTGCTCAATCAGGGCAGTGGACGCGTCGGCCGAAAATAGAACCGGGCCATGATAGTCGTCCTCCACTAAAGGAGCGTTGCGCAGTGCCGCGAAGGTGCCGATCAGTTCCTGGGCGTCCTTCCGCACTTGTTCCGGCTTGGGCAGTTCTTCGGGCTTGGACACAACGTAGCCGTGGCTGCGGTCAACCCGCATCCCGTCCGATGCCTGCCCGCTCCCGGCAAAAGAGTAGACGTAGGTAGCGTTTCCGTGGCGAGTCACCGTACCTTCCGTGTTCACAAAATAGCGATTCAGAATGCGGAAGTGCAGAAGCGCTTCCGAAGAGTCCAGGTCAGGATCAGCTCGGAAGAGATCGGATGTGGAACGCACCAGCTGTTTCCACTTGTCCAGGTCAACACCCAGTCCGGCCAGATTGCCGACAGATTCGATGGGACGTTCCCGGGAAAAGTCCGGAAGCTCATTTTCCACAACCACGTTCTTCAGGGCCGCTTGCTTCTCTGTAAGCCCGCTGAGCGCAGCTTTGTAGGCTTTGTCCGTCGCCAGCCACAATTGGTGACGCAGCGCCATCTCGTCGTTGTCAAGCGGCATCAGTTCGATGCTGCCGGTTCCCTCGTTGAAGTAGCTGTCTTGCTTGTAGTCGCCGATGCGGACGACGACACGCACGAGGCGGCCGGCATTCGTCTGGTCGTTGCGCAAAGCGCCCAAGGTCGCGTCCACCACATAGTCCTGGAGTTCGGTGACCTGGTAATCGATATAGTAGGGACGCTGGAGCTGGCCCAACTGCAGCTTTTCCTGGGAACGCTTCAACTCCGCGACCATGGCTTTGAGCACAGGGTCGCCATGATCATTGAGTGTAACCGCCGGAACTGGTGCGACGGCGTGATCGTCGGCTACCGAAGCGATGGAAACAGAAAACAGCACAGCAATTGCGAAGGAAAAGAATCGGCGCACTAGTGGGCCTCCTGCTTGGCGTTGTGCTGGTCCGCGGCGAGGTCGGTCTTGTCAAAGCCCGGCGGAGGCAACACTGGCGGACGCTCGTGTCCTTGCGCCACTTTCTGCACTTCGATTTCAGAAAAAAGCATAGCTGGAGCAGCGGCAGCCACGGGAATGGCGCCGGATTCGGCGCCACACTCGCCGTTGAAGACGGCCATCTTATCTCCGGTCAGGATAATGCGGTTCAGCGCGTTCAGCGGCGTGCCAATGATGTCCACGCCGCGCACCAGCTCATCCGGCCGTCCGTCAGGGTACACCTTCCATACCATCAACGGCATGACCTGAAAAGCTTGCGGCATGTTGCGCATGGTCAGCGTGAAGCCGCCGGCAATATCTTCAAAGTAAAGCCCAAACGGCTTTCCCTGCTTTTTGATTTCATCGATCAGCTTCTGCCGAAGTTCCGCATCCGGCACGCTCTTGCTCGAGCGCACGATGAGGTTGCCCTGGCGGCCAACAGGCATCAGGCCGTCTTGCGCGCGGCCGTGTCCGTTCGAGTGATCGAAGCCTTTCACCGGCATGCGCGACATCAGGAACTGCTTCAACACGCCGTTGGTAATCAACTCCACCTTCTGGCTCTTCTCGCCTTCCTGGTCGAAGCTGTAATTGCCGCTCAGCTCTACGCCACCCAGAGTCGCCAGGGTAGGATCGTCTTCCACGCTGAGAAACGAAGGCAGCACCGCCTGCCCCACCATCTTGGTAAACGTCTGTCCCTCATTTTCGCCGCGCTGCCGCTGGCCTTCCAACCGGTGCCCGACGACTTCATGGAAAAACACAGCCGCTGCGCGGCCGGACAGCAGGGCCGGACCGCTGAAAGGCTCCACCACTGCCGCCTTCTTCAGCTTCTGCAAGTCGTCCGCGATCTTCTCGATCTTCGCGGTGATGGTTTCGTCGGATGCCAGCTTGTCGAAGGAAGGAGCGTCAAAGGTCTCCGAACGCGCCAACTCCATGCCATCTTCCGCCAGCGTGCTGCCCAGCGCCAATACGCGAATCAGGGGGCGGGAATCAACCACGCGAGCGCCCTCGCTGGAGACAAAGTAATGTGTGGAGTACTGCACCACCAGCATGATCGTGGAATGTTCGATGTCCGGATACTTCGCAAAGATCGCGGAATAACGCCGCACGCGGTCTTCCCACGCCTTGTGGTCAAAGCTGGCCGGCAGAGCGGCCTTGCCCACGCGAACTTCCGGTTTTTCCGCAGTGAAGTCGGGCGAGGAATCTTCCTCCTGCGCCCGCACCTTGGTTCGAGTCTTGACTTCCAGATAGGTCTGAGCGGCCTTCTTGTACATGTGGTCGGTGTTCAGC
>DATDGY010000199.1:0-3160 GCA_036521855.1 Candidatus Angelobacter sp. | reverse complement strand
ATGCAACTTCAGCTGCGGGGGAAACCCAGCGTCTAAGCGGCGCAGAAACTTCAGCCACTCCTGATGCCGATGCCGGCCATGACATTCACCCATGACCTTGCCATCCAACACATTCAGTGCCGCAAACAGGGTGGTGGTGCCGTTGCGCTTGTAGGCGTGCGTCATCGTACCGCACCGGCCTTTCTTCAGCGGCAGCCCCGGCTGAGTCCGATCTAACGCTTGAATTTGGCTCTTTTCATCCAAACACAGCACCAGTGCCTTGTCGGGCGGGTTCATATACCACCCCACCACATCGGTCAGCTTCTCTAGGAATTTCGCATCCCGCGACAGCTTAAACGTGCGGCTCAGGTGCGGCTTGATATTGTGCAGCTGCCATAAACGGTTCACCGTGTTCTTGCTGACCTCTTGCGCCTCCGCCATGAGCCGGCAACTCCAATGGGTCATGCCCTGGGGCTTGCTCTGCAAGATCGCTCGAATGATCCGGTCTCGCTGGCCTTGATCATAGTGCGCTTTGCGCCCGCGACCGGGAGCTATCTCCCAGACCTCCCCGATGCCCTGCTCGTACACACGCTTGCGCCACAGCTGCACGGTGGGTCGGCTCACGCCGAGCCCTGCGGCGATGGCCACATTCTGCTGACCCGCCACCGCTCTCAGGATAATCCGGCAGCGCAGCGCCACCTGTTGCGGCGTTCCGTGTGCGGATTCCCACTGTTCCAGTTGCGTGCGCTCAGCCGGGTGCAACTCGATCGCCAGACCTTTGTTCGGCATGACTGAGAGCATACCCATCGCTGAAATCATGTCAAGCCATTTATGGGACACTCCACTAGCTCTGTGGGCGAGGGGGGGGAACGATTTTTCCCAAAGTGGGCCAACTGCGTAGCTTCGCCCCTGCCCTTTTCCGATACTGGCTGGGCAGAGTGTACAAGTAACGCTTGTCGTAGACTAGAGCGTCGCGCGCCGGGTCCTTGCGGCCGAGGTACGGTCGGCGCGACCATGCAGTCGCGTTTCAATGACCGATTCTAATTACAACGTAATCATCGTCGGCGGCGGTGTGGTAGGGCTCGGGGTTGGGCTCGAGATAACTCGCCGCTTTCCGCAGCTTCGGCTGCTTCTGCTCGAAAAAGAAGACCGCGTCGCCCGCCACCAGAGCGGACACAACAGCGGGGTGATTCACTCCGGCGTCTACTACAAGCCCGGGTCCATGAAGGCCCGCCTGTGCGTTACGGGAGCCGCGGCCATGGTCGAGTTTTGCGGCGAGCACGGTATTGCCCACAAGGTGTGCGGCAAAGTCATCGTCGCGACGCGTGCTGACGAACTCCCTGGCCTGGAAGAATTGCGCAAGCGCGGGGAAGCCAATGGCTTGACTGGCCTGCGCCTGATTGGCCCCGAGGAGTTGCGCGAAATCGAGCCGCACGCGGGCGGATTGCAAGCGCTGGTGGTGCCGTCGACGGGAATCACCGACTACGCGCGGGTATGCGAGAAATACGCAGAGCTAATTTCGGCAGCTGGCGGCACGGTTCTTTTATCTGCTGCAGCGACGGGCATCCGCCGCATGCCGAACGAAATCGTAGTTGAGACTTCACGGGGAGCGTTCTCGACCGCTTCGCTGATCAACTGCGCGGGACTGTTCAGCGACCGCATCAGCGGGATGGCAGGCGACGATCCCGGCGTGATGATCGTTCCATTTCGCGGTGAATATTACGACCTTGTGCCCGAGCGCGCCGCACTGGTGAAGGCGTTGATCTATCCGGTGCCTGATCCGCGCTTTCCGTTTCTCGGCGTGCACTTCACCCGCCGCATCACGGACCGAGTGGATGCCGGTCCGAATGCCGTCTTCGCGCTGGCGCGGGAGGGCTACCATCATACCGACATCAGTGTGCGTGACCTGGCTTCGGCGTTTTCGTTTCCTGGCTTTTGGCGTATGGCGGGACGACACTGGCGCAATGCTCTGGACGAATGGCACCGGTCCCTTTCGAAGGCGGCCTTCGTGAAAGCGTTACAGCGCTTGCTCCCAGAGATAGGCGAGAAAGACTTGGTTCCGGGCGGCTCCGGTGTGCGCGCACAGGCGCTCAAGCCCGACGGAGCGCTGGTCGACGATTTCCAGTTCGTGCCTTCCGGCAAAGTGCTGCATGTGCTCAACGTGCCATCGCCTGCGGCCACGGCATCGCTGACCATTGGCAAGGCCATTGTTGATACTGCGGCCGACCATCTTGGCCTCACTTAAGCCGTCTTTTAAAGAAACCGTTTTTCAAAAAGTGAAGCTGAGCGTCATCTGGATCTGCCGCGGCATGCTAATCGTTTTGTTCACCACTCCCAGTCCGGACGGTGGGTTGTAGAAGCTGCTGGGCGGTGTTCCGATGACCGGAAACTGGTTGTAGAACTCGTTTTGCGAGACGTCATCGATGGGAATGTCGAAGCTGGCTGAATTGGTGAGGTTGAAGATGTCGAAGCTGTATTTCAGCGAGTACCGCTCCGTGAACTGCGTGACCTTCACGAAGGAAATATCAGTGTCCTTCTGCCACGATTGCCGGAAGATGTTGCGCTGTCCGTTCGTGAAGTTGGTCTCGTAAAGGTCGCCTGCTGGAATGGCTCCCCCGAGATCTCCTGGTTGGAGCAGCGGCAGAGTGAAGCACGATGACTTGAGAGCCGGAGTGCCGAAGGCCCCAGACGAGCCCGTCACGGCGTTCTTGGGTGTGCAACCGGGAGCGAGTGGAACGATGGGGTTCGTAATACCGTCATAGACGCTGTAGAAAATGCTGCCAACCGCGCCGGTGTAATCGATGATGCTGTATGGTTGCCCGCTCTGAGCCACGACCGTGCCCCGAACTGCCCATCCGTTCGCGAAATATCCCATTAAAGAAGATGCACCGAAGAACTTCGGCAGTTCGTAAACATAGCTGACATTGAAGACATGGGTGCGATCAAAGTCGGACGACCCGTAGGCCGAGCGCAGGTTCAGCGGATTGTTGCCGTTGAAAAACAGGCCCATGCCACTTTGTTCATCCAAAGCATGGGAGTAGGTGTAAGAGAAGCCGACTTGAACGAAGCCGCGTTGCGGCAGACGCTTTCGCGTGCCAGGTGTCAGCAGTGTGTGTGAAGGGATAAGGTTGGGTCATAAGGAGATGACCTATGACCCACCTTCGCAAAATGATGCTCGAGG
>DATDGY010000198.1:0-5923 GCA_036521855.1 Candidatus Angelobacter sp. | reverse complement strand
GTTGTCGTTGTTGTGGAGGACGAATCCGAGCAGCAGGAGAGAAAGCGCGGCGCCAGAACTTCTTTTTAGGTTGGGATGAAGCGCCATTTCCTAGGTGCCTACTTCAAGATCCCTTGCTGAGCCACGGCGATGTTGTCACGGGTGGAGTTTTTAACCATGTACATCATCTCGTCAGCCTGACGGATGATCTCATGCGAACTCTTGGCATCTTCCGGATAGGTAGCCAGGCCCATGCTGCAGCGGACATTGAGGTTCAACCCGTCTTCAGCGAGGAACACGGTGCTGCGCATCATGTCCTGGATACGCTTGGCCACCACCAGCGCCGAACTCTTGTCGGTCTGGGGAAGCAAGATCACGAACTCGTCGCCGCCGTAGCGGAACGCGTAGTCAATCAACCGCAGTTGCGACTTGATCTTGAAGCCGATCTCCTGCAGAAGCTTGCTGCCGACGAGGTGGCCGTATGTGTCGTTGACGTTCTTGAAGTGGTCGAGGTCCAGGAAGATCACACTGAATTCATAGCCGAAGCGGGCTGAGCGGTAGACCTCCGACTCCAGGGTCTTGTAGAGGTGTCGCGCGTTATACAGGCCAGTGCAATCGTCGGTAATAGTGAGTTCCTGAATCTTCTCGACGGCCCGCGCATTGTCAATCGCGATAGCGGCGTAGTCGCACAGTGCGTGCAGGAAGAACATTTCCTGCTCGCCGAAACTCTCCATAGCGCAGTTGATAAGCTGGATCACGCCCAACACCCGGTGCTTGGACTGTAACGGCACGCAGATGATTGACCGTGTCTTCCACTTGGTCATCTCGTCGACGCGGCGGGCGAAACGCGGATCGTTGTAGACGTCAGGGACGATCAGAGACTCCCCGTGGCGGGCCACCCAGCCGGCAATGCCTTCGCCCAGCTTCATGCGCACGGTCTTAAGGGTTTCGGCTGCATCGCCTACGGCGATCGCGAAGTAGAGCTCGTCGCGCTGCTCATCGACCATCAACAGAGACCACGTGTCTGGGCGGAAGAATTCCGCCATTTTGTCCATAATGGTCTGCAGGATGGAGTCTAGGTTTAACGACGAGGTAAGGGCTTTCGCCACATCATTAAAGATGGCGACTTCCTGCAATTGCCGTTTGCTTTTGCGCTCCGGTACCGCCGCCTCGTTCATTGGGAAGGTCAGGTTCCTTGTGCCGGCTTTGGGAAAGCCAAACTTTCGCGTATTATCGCCTGATTTTGCGAAATGGGCAACCGGCGAATCACCTGGAAACCTGGGAGTAATGGTACTTCAGTACCCGGAAAGTCGTTGCTGGCGGTATAGTTACCGCGTTTTGATTTGACACCGGGGAGCCCGGCTTCCTATGATGCCCCCTTGATCGCCGGGCACGCGAGACAAGGGCCGGGCGACGAGCTTGACCATGGGTTCATTCGGCGAACGGCTGCGGCGCGAACGCGAAATGCGGGGCATTACCCTCAACGAGATCGCGGAGTCCACCAAGATCTCGCGCCGTCACCTGGAGTCGCTGGAGAAGGAAGACTTTGAATCCTTGCCGGGCGGCATTTTCAACAAAGGATTTGTCCGAGCTTACGCCCGCTTCCTGGGCATCAACGAAGAGCAGGCCGTCGCCGACTATTCCGCAGCCAGCAACGAGCCACTGGAGCCGGAAGACAAATTCCCCCTGGAGATCCACGACCAGCCCGACCCGAAACTGAATCCCAAGCGATCCAGCATGCCGCTGGTCCTCGCCTTAGTGGCGCTGTTGGCGGTTCTGGCGGTCTTCTGGGCCAGGAACAAGAGCCGCTCATTGGAGAGCGCAGAGAACCCCGTTGCCCCGGCAGGCGCGGCCAGCCCGGCAGCAACTCCCGCGCTGGCGAGTCCTTCGCCGGCGCGGGAGACGCCAGCGCCTTCGCGGCCGGCCGCGACCCCGCAGGCTTTCCGCCCGGCCGCAACCACGAACGCCTTTGATACGCAGGCCGCCGCAGCCAAGATACCCGTTCCGAAGCGCACCTTCTCGGTGGTGGTCACGGCCAAAGAGGACACGTGGGTTTCTGCCTCCGCCGACGGCAAGACGGTGGTTTCCAGAATGCTCAGCGCCGGCGAGCGGCAATCGGTCCGGGCGGGAAGCCGCATTGTCCTGATCACCGGCAATGCCGGCGGCATTGACGTCAGCTTCAATGGCAAGGCCGTGGGCGCTATCGGCAATGAGAGCCAGGTTCGTACGCTCACCTTCACGCCCGCAGGTCTAGTACAATGAAATGACCAAGTCTCGCCGGTTTACGTCAGCGGCCTGGGGCATTTAGGCCCAGTTCGCAGCGGAAAAATGCCCGTTCGGCTGCGTTTCCGCGCTGCGGAACGACAAAGCATTGTTGCCGGGTCCGGCCGGCGATTAGTCTCTTGCGTTAACCCGAAAGGGGTCCCGAAGCGGTATATATCATTCAGGAGGAAGCTCACTTGCCAGCACGGGAACGTTTTTTGTTTACATCCGAATCGGTCACAGAAGGACATCCCGACAAAATTGCCGACCAGATTTCTGACGCCATCCTAGATGCGTGTCTGGCCGAGGACGAATACAGCCGCGTGGCCTGCGAGACGTTGACCGCCACCGGCCTGGTGGTCATTGCCGGAGAAATCACCACCAAGACCTATGTGGATTTCCAAAAGATTGTGCGCGGCGTGGTCCAGTCCATTGGTTATGACAACGCTCTCTACGGCTTTGATTCCAACACCTGCGCGGTGATCTCCAGCATCAACAAGCAGTCCGGCGATATTGCCATGGGTGTGGATAACGGCGGCGCCGGCGATCAGGGCATGATGTTCGGCTACGCCACCAACGAGAACGAAGATTACATGCCCACCCCGATCGCCCTCGCCCACAAGCTTACCCAGCGCCTATCAGAAGTCCGAAAGAACGGAATGCTGCCGTACCTGCGTCCGGACGGCAAGTCCCAAGTCACCGTGGAGTACGGACCTGACCACAAGCCGCGGCGCGTGGATGCCGTGGTCATCTCCACCCAGCATGCCGACTCCGTGGACAACGAAACGCTGCGCGCCGACATTCTGAAGCACGTGATCCAGGCCGCCGTTCCGGCGCACCTTCTGGACGCGGGCACCAAGTATCACATCAACCCCACGGGCCGCTTCGTGATCGGCGGTCCCATGGGCGACACCGGCTTGACCGGGCGCAAGATCATTGTGGACAGCTACGGCGGCATGGGACGTCATGGCGGCGGCGCTTTCAGCGGCAAAGATCCGACCAAAGTGGATCGCTCGGCCTGCTACATGGCCCGCTACATCGCCAAAAACATTGTCGCCGCCGGCCTGGCCGACCGCTGCGAAGTTCAGCTCGCTTATGCCATCGGTGTAGCCGAGCCGATAAGCGTGCTGGTGGATACTTTCGGCACAGGAAAGATCGCGGAAGACAAGCTGGAACAGCTGGTGCGCCAGAACTTCGCGCTCACCCCCAAGGGTATTATCGAATCCCTGAAGCTGCGTCGCCCCATTTACAAAAAGACCGCGACCTACGGGCACTTCGGACGCAGAGACCCGGACTTCACCTGGGAAGCCACAGACAAAGCCGCCAAACTGCGCGAGCAGGCTCTGGGGCAGGCGGCTGCAACCAGTAAGGTGAGCGTGAGTAGGTAAGCGTTTCAACGGAGCGCGACACGTAACAGGGCATGACTTTAGTCGTGCCGCAAGAACGCGGAAGGATTGGGCTTTAGCCCCTGCTCTCCGTTGCCAGGGCTGAAGCCCCGGAGATTTTACAAGGGTGTAAGCGGCACGACTAAAGAGGTTGCGGAAAAATGAACCAAGAAAGTAATTTGAGGTGATTTCGTGGCAAAATTCGCCGCGTAACTTGTTGAACCGTCGTCGACGAAAATGCGCGAGTTACCACTCTGGTTCATTTTTCCGCAACCTCTAAAGTCGTGCCCTGATACAAATCAAACCTACACAGTTTCATGCCAACCAAAGCACGCAAAAAAGCACGCAAACAGGAGAATATGGCGACATCCGTAGCAAGCAACACTTCGTTTGATATCAAGAGCATTGACCTGGCCGATCTGGGAAAACGCCGCATCGACTGGGCTAACCAGTCCATGCCGGTACTGCAGAGCATCCGCAAGGACTTCATCAAGAACCAGCCGTTGAAGGGAATTCGCATCTCTGCGTGCCTGCACGTGACCACCGAGACCGCCAATCTGGCCGTCAGCTTGCGCGATGGCGGCGCCGACGTTGTTCTGTGCGCCTCCAATCCACTTTCCACCCAGGACGATGTTGCAGCCGCCCTGGTGCGCGACTACAACATCTCCGTGCACGCGATCAAGGGCGAGGACCACGAGACTTACTACAAGCACATCCTCTCCGCGCTCGACCACAAGCCCCACCTCACTATGGACGATGGCGCCGACCTGGTTTCCACCGCGCTCACCAAGCGCCAGGACGTGGTCGAAGGCATCATCGCCGGCACCGAGGAGACCACTACCGGCGTAATCCGCTTGCGAGCCATGGCCAAGGACGGCGCGTTGCGCTATCCCATCATCGCCGTCAATGACGCGCTGACCAAACACATGTTTGACAACCGCTACGGAACCGGCCAGTCCACCATGGACGGCGTGATCCGTTGCACCAATACGCTGATTGCCGGCTCCAAGTTCGTGATCGCCGGCTACGGCTGGTGCGGGCGTGGCCTGGCTTCGCGCGCGCGCGGCATGGGCGCGGAGGTGATCATCACCGAAATCGATCCCACCAAGGCCATCGAGGCGGTCATGGACGGGTACCGCGTCATGTCCATGAACGAAGCCGCCAAGATCGGAGATATCTTCGTCACCGTCACCGGCAACAAGAGCGTAATCGGCCGCGAACACTTCGAGCACATGAAGAACGGCGCGGTGGTCGCCAACTCCGGCCACTTCAACGTGGAGATCGACATCCCGGCCCTCGAAAAAATGGCCTCCTCCAAGCGCCCGACCCGCGAGTTTGTGGATGAATACGGGCTCAAGGACGGCCGCAAGATCTATCTCCTGGGAGAAGGCCGCCTCATCAACCTGGCCGCCGCCGAAGGCCATCCCGCTTCCGTGATGGACATGAGCTTTGCCAATCAGGCGCTCTCCTGCGAGTACCTGGTCAAGAACTACAAGTCGCTGGAGCGCAAGGTCTATCCTGTCCCCGAAGATTTGGATAAGAAGATTGCCCGGCTGAAGCTCGAATCTATGGGCATCAAGATCGACCGGCTCACGCCGGAGCAGGAAGAGTACCTGGCGAGCTGGAGCGAAGGGACGTAAGAGACGGCAAGTAGCAATTTTGGCTGACAAGCTGTTTGAGGAGAACACCGCGTATTGGCTTGGCATCGCCTTCCTTCAGGGCGACCAAAGGAGATGCTACCCAATTCTGTCGTCTCGACCGAGCACGAAGGAGCCTGGCGACTGAGGGCGAGTGGAGAGATCCCGAGGACATTTGCGCTACGATGCTGATTCAGGGAATTTTACCCAGGGACTGTCCCCTGAACCGCATTTCCCGGCCCCAGTTTTCCGCAAGGTCCTGCCACCGCGGATTCATCTTCTCAATCAATGCAATCTTTTTTTGGCGACGCCAACGCTTGATTTGCTTTTCGCGTCCGATCGCAGCATCCACATCCTGGTAGCTTTCGTAGTAGACCAAGCGATGGCACTGGTATTTCTTGGTGAAGCCCTCAATCGAATCGTATTTGTGCTGATGGATGCGCTGATCGAAAAATCCGGTGATCCCGACATAGAGCGTGCCAGACCGGCTGGCGAGGATATAGACCCAGAATTTGTAATGCAGACCGTCGCGCACGTGGAGAAGAGTAGCACACGCAGCTCGGGGAGAACACCTCGTATCGACATGGCAGAGGACGCTCCACGGGATCTCTCCACTCACCCTCAGTCGCGTTGCTCCTTCGTGCTCGGTCGAGATGACAG
>DATDGY010000197.1:0-39791 GCA_036521855.1 Candidatus Angelobacter sp. | reverse complement strand
AGTGAACCAGAGTTGAAAGCGTGGTCTCCCCTGGTCCAACATGGCTGTGAGGAGCCGTCCTGAGCTCGTCATTCCTGAGGTCTGTGGCGATTGGCGGCTAACAAAGTATGAAGAACTCTGTTCGCTTCTTTGTGGTTCTTGTGTGGTTATCGCTGGTGACGGCGGCGCGCGCACAAACCGCGGCGCATCAGGCCGAGAAGCCGGGGCAGCAAAGTGAACCCCACGCCGCGGAAGCCACGGAAGCCAACGACCCTCTGGGGAGAAGCACTCCTCATGGAACTGTGTTCGGTTTCCTGCAGGCCGCCCAAAGCGGTAAATATCGAGAGGCGGCTCAGTACCTCCAGCTTTCGAAAAGAGAGCGCGCCACACGAGGCGAGCGCATTGCCCGCCAACTGCATGCGCTGATGGACAACGCCTTCGTAGGCCGCGTTGGCGCGATCAGCAACCATCGCGAAGGCTCCGTCCAGGCCGGCATCGCGCAGGATCACGAACGGATCGGGGTCTTTGAAGTCAACGGCAGTGAAACCAACGTCGATCTCGTGCACGTCTCCGATCCGGAAGGCGGCGAGATCTGGCTGTTTTCTTCGCAGATCCTGGTTGCTGTCCCAGGGCTGTTCGGCCAGATTGAAGAGAATCAAGCGGAATCGAGGCTGCCCCGATTCCTGGTAACGACCGAGGTGTTCAGCACGCCGCTGTGGCGCTTGGCCGCCTTCTTGTTGCTGATCGTGGTGTCGTTCGGGCTAGCCTGGGCAGTTGTGCGCCTGTTACGCGCCGGGCTTCGCGTTTGGCTGCGCCGGCGGCCTCACCCGGTCCTGGAGGATATCCGCGACTCTTTCGGCGCGCCTGCAATTCTCATCTTCGCCACGATATTTCAGCAGATCGGGGTTCGTTTTCTTGGGGCTCCGCTGCTGATTCGGGCGTACTCGCAGCGGGTCGCGGGTCTCATCCTGGTTGCGGGCATTGCCTGGCTGGTGGTCCGGGTGATCAACCGCTGGGGCGAACGAGCCCGCATCAAGTCCCTGGCCGGGTCCGGATATCGCAGCGGCTCGATCATCCTTCTTGGACAGCGGATCTTCAACGCTTTGGTCGTGATCGTCGCCGGGCTGATCATGCTTTCCATTCTTGGCTTTGACATCACGACGGCCGTAGCCGGCCTCGGCATCGGCAGTATTGCGATTGCTTTTGCCGCGCAGAAGACACTGGAGAACCTGTTGGGTGGTATATCGATCCTGGGCGATCAGGTAATCCGCGTAGGGGAGACGTGTCGCATCGGCGACAAAATAGGAACTGTCGAAGATATCAGTCTGCGGTCTACACGGATTCGCACGCTTGAGCGCACCGAGCTTTCCGTACCCAACGGACAGTTGGCGAACATGAATGTCGAAAACCTGAGCCGCAGTAACACGAGCTTGTTTCGGACGAACATTGGATTGCGGCACGAAACGTCGCCGGATCAGTTGCGATCGCTGCTCAAGGAAATACCGGACCTGCTCCGCCGCCATCCGAAAGTGGATCCGGAGATCACCCGAGTTCGTTTCATCGGATTCGGCGAGAGCAGCCTCGATGTCCAGATCCATTGCCTCATCCTGACCGGCAGCCTGAAAGAGTTTCTCGCAATTCGTGAGGAATTGCTGTTGCAAATCATGGATCTGGCTGCCCGGGCGGGTGTGGGGTTTGCGACCCCGGCGCGCATACTCTACATGGCTCAAGATCAGGAGCTTGATCAGCAGCGCACGGCGACCGTGCCCAGCATCGAAGCTTCGCGCTCGCGGCGAGCCGGGTAACCGTTAGCGGGCGGCGCGTCTTGGATACGTTTCGCCGTGGGGCTGAAGCTGAAGTCTTGAAGACCGATGCTTCAGTGTGCTGCCGGCTCCTCTTTCAGCCCCGCCTCGGGCCTCGGGAAAGTTGGGTGTGAATGACGCGCCTGAAGAAAACGATAGAGCTAATCATATTTATCTTTCGAGACATCGAAAGGAAACACCTGTTCGTGGTCGCGGCGGGTGTGGCTTACTACTTTCTGACGGCGCTGTTCCCCGCCCTGGTGCTGTTGACTGCGGTGCTGGCGTACCTTCCGCTGCAAAACACAACCCAGGGAGCCACCGCGTTCCTGGGTCACGTGATGCCGCCGCAAGGCGTGACATTGCTGGAACGAGTGCTGGCCACGGTTACGCCCCACCGTACCGGGTTGCTGTCGTTCGGAATTATTTCAACTCTCTGGCTCTCTTCGGTTGGGATCAAAGGAGTTATTGCGGGCCTCGACATTGTTTATGACGTGCGTGCCCCGCGTTCATTGTGGATCAACCGGCTCCTGGCGTTCGGCTTGGCCTTGGGGGTTGGAGCACTGATGCTTCTGGGCGTTGTCCTTACGCTAGCCGGACCGTTTCTGGAGTCCATGCTTTCTGCAGCCGCCCCTCTGCAATCGTTGTTGGTCAGGCTGTGGCCCTACGTGCAATGGTCGCTATCGGCGCTGTCTATCTTCGCCGCCATTGAGCTGTTATACCTTCTCGCGCCCAATGTTCCTCCGGCGCGCCGCATGACCGTTCCCGGCGCGATCCTCGCAGCGGCGGCCTGGCTCGCGCTTTCCTGGGGTCTCGGCTTTTACTTTTCTCGCTTTGGAGGGATGAAGCTGGACATGGTGTATGGGATCTTGGCGACGCCCATTGCGCTCATGATCTGGTTGAACTGGGGCGCCACCGCCATCCTGGTGGGCGCCGAGATCAATGTGAGTCTTCAATCCCAGAAAGAGCTCAGAGCGTCCGCTCCGGAAAAAGCATTGCCGCGCTTGAGGGATGCGGCGTAGAACGTGCAGGTTTCAGGTATTTGTCACGGCGTAAAAGGCGTTTGCAAAGACCCTTTCGGTAATTGCTTCGGCATGGAACCGCCCTGTGAACTCACCCACGCAAGAGCGGGATCATTCCCGCCGAGAGCAACAGCCTATCCGCTCCGTCAATCTAACTCTCAGTGGGTTCTCATCGCACGGGTCCCGAGCATCGAGCGAATCTCCCGGAAGCGGAGAGCCCGCGAAGGGCGATGCACACCGCACCGCGAAGCACAGCCATTTCGATCCTTCTGTCGGTGTTTCTGGTGCTGTCGCGGTTTTCTGCTTCTGATGCACAAGAGACTGCACCCGTGTCGACGCCGTATGAAGGACAAGCCGTTTCCACGGTGGATGTCGCTGGACGTCCGGACCTGGACTTGACGCCGCTGCGAGCCCTGATCTCTCAACCGGCCAACGCCCCCTACTCCCAGGCGAAAGTGGATTCGTCAGCGGCCGCTCTGAGAAGCACCGCCCGGTTCCAGGCCGTGGAAGTCCAAGTGACGCCCGAGGCGGCAGGGCTTCGCGTGGTGTTTGTCCTTCAGCCCGCCCTTTACTTCGGCGTTTTTGATTTCTCCAATGCAAGCAGAGTTTTTCCATACACTCGCCTCTTGCAAGTCTCCGGGTTTCCAAAACAGGAACCTTACCTGGAACAGCGGGTAGCTGACGCGCGATCCAACCTTACCGACTTCCTCCACCAGAACGGATACTTCCTGGCGACGGTCGAGCCCAGGGTTCAGCCCGACCAGGAGCATGGCGTGGTCAACGTGGTTTTCCAGGTCGATCTGAAGCAGCGCGCCCGGGTTGGGCAGGTCGTGCTCACCGGCGCCACGGCTCAGACAACGGCTGAACTGGCAAAGAGCCTGCGTTCCCTGCGAGCTCGCCTCCGCGGCGCGCGTCTGAAAAGCGGCAAGCCATATTCCCTCCCCGGGTTGCAGAAGGCCACGACCTTCCTGCAAGGCCAGTTGGCCAGGAAGAACTACCTTGCGGCACAGGTGAAGATGGTTTCTTCCAAGTACGATCCGGAGACCAACCGCGCGGACATCACCTTCAATATCGTCCAGGGTCCCGAAATCTCCGTGGAAGTTACCGGCGCGCGAATCTCGGGACGGGCGAAGAGGAGCCGGATTCCCATTTACCAGGAAAACGCAGTGGACGCCGACCTAGTGCAGGAGGGAGAGCGAAACCTGGCTTCGTACTTTCAGAACAAAGGCTTCTTTGATGTTGAGGTGCGGAGCAGCTTGGAAGAACACGCCTCCAGTGTCAACATCGTTTATGAGATTGAGCGCGGAAAACGGGGAAGGGTGAAACAGGTCAAGTTTCAGGACAACCGGCAGTTCTCTGACCGCGAGCTACGCTCGCGCGTGGCCGTGACGCAGGCGCGACCATTTTTTTTTTCACGCGGCAAGTTCAGCCAGCAGTTGCTAAGGCGCAGTGTGACCAATCTTGAATCGTTGTATCGCAACGCCGGTTACAGCAACGTGAAAGTCACTCCGCACGTGACCAGGGATGAGGGCGATGTGCGCGTGGCCTTCCAAGTGGAGGAAGGAGTCCGGGACATCGTTGCTTCCCTGCTGGTCACAGGCAACAAATCCATTCCCGAGACCCAACTTGTTCCCAAAGGCCTGAACCTGGAACCCGGCAAGCCTTACTCGCAAGAGCTGTTGACGAAAGATCGCAACGAGATCATGGCTACCTATCTGAAACAAGGGTTTCTGGTAGCCCGCTTCAGGTCTGAAGTGCGCCCCAGGGCGGCCCAGCCTCATCAGGTTGAGGTGATTTACAACATTACGGAAGGACCGCAGGTCTTTACCAGCGTTGTGACGCCACTGGGCGCGGTCCGCACTGACCCGGCGCTGATTATCCGGAATGCAAACATAAAGACCGGGCAGCCGCTCAGCGCGGCTGCCCTGCTGGTGGGCGAGAGCCAGCTCTATGCTTTGGGTGTGTTTGACTGGGCCAGTGTTGACACCAGGCGCCCCGTGGGCGACATGTCTCGGGCGGATGTCCTGGTCAAGGTGCATGAGGGCAAGCTCAACAGCATTACTTACGGAGTCGGCTTCCAAGTGGCGAATCGTGGAGGCAACGTTCCTGGCGGCACCGTGGCCGTTCCTGGCTTTCCTGTGGTCGAGCTGCCTCCGAATTTCCAGACCAGCGAGCAAACGTTCTGGGGGCCGACCGGGTCCATACAATACACGCGCAGCAACTTTCGCGGGCGCGCCGAGAGCCTGACGATTGGCGGCTATGCCAGCCGGCTCGATGCGCAGGGTTCGGCCGCCTGGAACGTTCCCAACTTCCTCAACAGCTCTTGGACGGCCAACGTCTCGATCTCAGGCGAGCGTACCACCCAGAACCCGTTATTCACGGCGCGCTTGGGCACGGGCATCGTCCAGTTCCAGAAGTTCCTCGATGCCGACAAGACCAAATCGGTTTTCTTTCGCTACAGTTACAGCCGGACGATCCTGACGGACCTTTTGATCCCCGGTCTGGTGCCGCCTGCGGACCAAAACGTGCGTCTGTCCGGATTCTCCGCCTCGTTTGTGCGCGATACCCGCGACAGTCCCCTCGATGCACACAAGGGGATCTACGAAAGCATTGAGGCCGATCTTTACCCCTCCGCGCTGGGCTCAAACACCAATTTCGCCCGCTTCCTCGGGCAGGCAGCTTACTATCGCAAAATCTTTGGAGGCAGCACGGTGTGGGCCAATAGCCTTCGTCTGGGCCTGGAGTTCGCCCTCTCCGGGGCGGAAGTGCCTTTAAGCCAAAGCTTCTTCTCCGGCGGCGGAAGCACCTTGCGCGGATTTCCTCTCGATGGCGCCGGTCCGCAGCGCCCGCTGGCGGTGTGCAGCAATCCGGCGGAGCCGTCCACTTGTTCCCTGATTACCGTGCCGGAGGGCGGTCCGCAGCTGGTCCTCTTGAACTCTGAGCTGCGTTTTCCGTTGGGCATTCTGCCCAAGCTGGGCGGCGCAGCCTTTTACGACGGCGGAAACGTGTATCCCAGCGTGGGGGTGCAGAATTTCTTTTCGAGATACAGCAATACCGTAGGCTTTGGCTTGCGCTATTCCACTCCGGTCGGGCCGATACGGTTCGATGTCGGCCGCAATCTGAATCCCGTCCCCGGCCTGAACGCGACTCAGTTCTTCATTACCTTGGGCCAGGCATTTTGAGGTGGTGTAATCCATGAATTGGAAAAAGATCGCCCTCTGGACATTCGCAGTCGTGGCATCGGCCGTCGGCCTCGTCCTTGTCGCCGTGCTGGCGGTGAAGCATATTCCTGCGGTGCGACGTGGAATCCTGGCCAGGGCCGAGCGCTATATCACCGAATCCTCCGGCGCGCAGGTCGAGATTCGCGATTTCACGCTGGCTGTGTCCAACCTGAGCGTGCAATTCGAGGGCATCGTAGCCCGTCGTCCCGGACCGCCTACCGCCCCGCCCCTGCTGCAGATCGAACGCGTGGCCGCAGAATTGAAAATTGATTCCGTATTCAAGCGGCAGTGGCATCTGCAGGACCTGGTGGTGCAGCACCCTGTGGTCCACGTCTCTGTGGACCGGGCCGGCAACAGCAATCTGCCTACCCCCAAAGCCGGTGGCGGGTCCGGCATTGCGACGATCTTCGATCTCGCCATCCAGAGGTGCCGGATCGAAAACGGCGAGATCTACTTCAATGACGCGAAGAGCCGGCTCGAAGCTGAGGTGTACAACCTCCGGTTAAACGCTGAGCTTGACCGCGCCCGGGACCGCTACCACGGCGTCTTGCGCTATGGCCAGGGCAAGATCCAGTATGCGGCGTACGAACCTGTAGTCCATGACCTGGACGCCGACTTCACCCTCACGCGCTCCCAGTTGAGCTTGGACAGGTTGGCAGTGAAATCCGGCCGGTCGCAGATTGTGGCCCAGGGAACCATCGCGAACTTCGGCAGCCCGACCGTGCAGGCCGTCTATGATGCGCAATTGTGGGGCGGTGATCTCAGGCGTGACTTAAACACCGCTACGCTGCCGGAAGGCATGGTCCATGCCAACGGATCGTTGAACTATACAAGTCGCAACGACCGTCCTTGGCTGCAGAGCATCCTTCTTGCCGGCGAACTGAGCAGTTCGGTGGTGCAGGTGAAGACGCGGGCGGGACCGACTGACGTCCGCGACTTGAGCGCGACCTACAAGTTGGAAGGCGGCAACGCCGAAATCCAAAACATTCGCGCCCACGCGTTGGGTGGGAGCGTCAATGGAAGTTTGAGCATTCGTGACCTTGCCGGCGCCTCCCGGGCCAGGCTGCAGGCGCGTCTGCAAAGTGTTTCTCTCGAACAGCTCGAAGCCAAAGCACCACAGTACTCGTTGCCCGAAGCCCACCTGCGAGGGAAGGTGAGTGCGGACCTGGAGGCAAATTGGGGCCAAACCCTCGCAGACCTTGTAGCCCGCGCCGACGCCACGATGGAAGGCGCGCTGGGACAGGCCCCTTCGGCTCCGCTGAGCGCAGCGGTTCACCTGGGATACGATGCCGCTCGCCATGAGATTGATTTGCGCCAGAGCTATTTTCACACGCCGGCGACCTCGGTCACACTGGATGGAAAAGTAAGCCGCTATTCAACCCTGCAAGTGAGCGCGCACTCGAGCGACCTGCACGAGCTCGAACTGCTGGCCTCCAGCCTGCGAACGGCCTTTTCGGGAGAACCAGCTCCCAAGTTGGATTTGCACGGCGCCGCGGCCTTCAAGGGATCCATCACCGGGTTGGTCACCGCGCCGCAGATTCAAGGAAAGTTGGAGGCCCATAATCTTCAATTGAAGGGAAGCTCGTGGAAGCTCCTGCGCGCGAATGTAGATGCTGGTCCATCCGCGATCAGCCTTTCGAGCGGCTATCTGGAATCCTCGACTCAGGGCAAGATAAACTTCAGCTTGCGGGCCGGCCTTGACGAATGGGGTTACACTCCCGCCAGTCCTGTCAGCGTAGATATTTCTGTAGCCCAGATTCCGTTGGGCGATGTCGAACGGCTGGCCAACCAAACATTTCCGGTTTCCGGCATGATCTCCGGAAGTGCTTCGATACATGGTTCTCAGATCAATCCTGTGGGCCGCGGCGAGATCAGTTTGACAGGCGGCAAGATCCTCTCCGAGCCGGTTCAGAATCTTACTTTCAGATTCGAAGGTAATGGCGACGCCGTGCACGCGAATCTGGTGCTTCGCCTTTTCGCAGGCACTGCGCAAGCCGAGGTGACACTCAATCCGAAAACACGGGAATACCGGACACAGATTCAGGCGGACAACATCCGGCTGGAGCATTTGCAGGCGGTGAAACAACGGAAGCTCTCGATCGTCGGCTCGCTCAGTTTGGACGCCGCCGGCCACGGGATCATTTCTTCCCCGGAACTGACCGCCAATATAAAGGTGTCGCAACTGCGGATCCAGGAGCAGGCGATCCAGGGGCTGACTCTTGCGGTCGGAATCCACGAACGGGTGGCGGAAGTCAAACTCAATTCCGAGTTCGCCCAAACTCCCTTGGAGGGCCACGGCACGGTTGAGATCAAGCCTCCGTACATGGCGGACCTTCACCTGGACACGCCCCGTTTCTCCCTTCAGCCGTTGCTCAGGCTGTACGCTCCCACCTACGACGGCGAGGTACGCGGGCAAACTGAGTTGCATGCTTCTCTGCGCGGCCCTTTGCAGAACGAGACACTCCTGGAGGGTCACCTTGATGTCCCGGTGTTGACAGCCAGCTACCAGCAATTTGAGCTGGGTGCAGCTAAACCCATTAGCTTGGACTATCGGAACGGCGTTCTCACGCTGCAGCCGGCCGTGCTCCAGGGCACAGGCACCCACATGCAGTTGCAGGCCACCATTCCCGTGATTGATCTCAGTACAGCGAGCTATCTGGTGGAAGGCACGGTCGATCTCGGGCTGGCGCAATTGCTGCAGCCCGGGCTTCGCGGCAGTGGGCAGATCCGCATTGACCTCGACTCGCGCAGGCACGTTGCAGGCTCTGACGTAATTGGCGAGTTGCGCATTGTGAATGCCGGCCTCTCCGGCGCCGAGGTACCGCTGGGGCTGGACAACGGCAATGGCGTCGTGACGGTCAGCCCCAGCCGGTTGGAAGTGAAGAACTTTCAAGGGCAGGTTGGCGGAGGCGCCGTCACGGTTCGAGGCGGAGTAACCCTACGTCCTGCGATCCGCTTTGAGCTGGCGCTGAGCGGCAACGAGATCCGGCTGCGCTATCCGGAGGGCGTGCGCATGTTGCTCGATCCTAAGCTGACGCTCGCAGGCAACCGGCAGTCAGCAACGCTGTCCGGCGCCGTCATCGTTGATCGCGTTTCTCTCACTCCTGACTTCGACCTCACCAGCTTGATCAACCAATTCGCGAATGAAGAGACTCTGGTTTCGTCCGGCGGATTTGCGCAACATGTACGGCTTGACGTTGCACTCCAATCCGCCTCACAGGTAGACGCCATAAGCACCAAGGTCAGCCTTCGCGGCAACGCCGATCTGCGTCTCACCGGAACAGCCGCGGAGCCGGTGATCCTGGGGCGCGCCAACTTGAATGGTGGAGATCTCTTTTTGGGCGGCAATCGCTTCCTGGTTCAAAGCGGCGCCATCGACTTCGTCAACCCGCTGCGCACCGAAGCCGTCTTGAACGCGCAAGTCACGACGAAAATCGACCAGTACGACATCACCCTCAACATCCAGGGGCCCACGGAGCGTCTGAAAACTTCGTACACATCTGAGCCACCCTTGCCGCCCGCGGACATCATCAACCTGCTCGCCTTCGGGCATACTTCGGAAGGCGGCAATCCCGTGGCGTCCGGCAACCTGGGAGCCCAATCCGCGCTGGTGCAAGGACTGGGCAGCGCAGTGAGCAGCCGGGTACAGAAATTTGCCGGGCTCTCCTACTTCTCCATCGATCCTACACTCGGAGGGAGCAATCAAAATGCCGGGGCGAGAGTTGTCATTCAGGAGCGCGTCACCAGCAACCTGGTAGTCACCTATTCCACAGACGTGACTTCAACCCAGCGCCAGTCCATTCAATTGGAGTACAGGTTTAACCCCCGTTGGTCGGTCAGCGGCGTGCGCGACCAGAACGGCGGTCTTGGCGCCACCGCGAGTTTTCACAAGACGTTCTAGAGCGGTTCCAAGGTTGCTGCGTCTCGAGCACGGGTGGAAGAGCGGCCTTTTATGGCCGCGAAAGCATGTCCTCTTTGGATGATAGGGCTGTTTAAACCCCGGCTGATCGTGCGGGTATCCTTCCTCACCAAAGCGAACCAGATGCCACTGCGCTCCGGAGCGAACGACGACCCGCAATCAAGCTAGCGCCGGCGCTTCGAAGTTAACCAGCCGGTGACCCCGCCAAGGAAAAACGCTCCCGAGGCAACCACCGCCACCGCCGCGAGCGGATGAGACTTAATCTGCTTGCGGGTGTCAGCGATACCTTCATCGGCGGCAATCCTCAGCTTGCGCGCGCCGCGCTCCGCATCGTGATATGTTTCCTTGCAGTGCTCGGCGACTGTTTCTGAGAAATCTTTTAGCCTGTCTGCTATGTCAGATAATCCAGTCGAGGCTTGCTCGGCTGCGTGGGCAAGTTTATTGGCGCTCATGCTCGACCTCGTCTCGTAGTAATGCGAGAAAAACTTGTAGCTTGATGTGGGTGATTGCGCGCACTCACAGCCTTCGTAGGGTCTGTGAAAGTAGAGCCTCGGCGGATGGATGATCGATTGATTTGGATGATTACTCCTGTTTCCGCCGGCATGCTCCTCCTGCACTTGCGCAGCTTGGTCCCTGCTGACGCGCGGCCCGCAGCACCCTGTCTCAGGCTATCGAGCAGGCCGCATCGGCGCAAGCCTCTCAGCAGTTTAGGCGTCCAATCACTTGAGCAGATCAACATAAACATCCTGAATTCTTAATCGTGATTCAAGCGCTACCTCAATCATGCCGCCAGCTTTCCGGTTGCCGGGCGGCCGCTTTGCTCCTCCTGGAGAATGCGGAAGAGAGCGACGAGAAGGGAGAGTATCACCGGCCCCACGAAGATCCCGATTGCGCCAAAGGCCTTCACTCCTCCCAGGAACGAAAGCAGAATGAGCAGCCTGTTGACGTTAACGCTTCCTCCCGCAAGCTTGGGCCGGATAATGTAATCGGCGGCCGAGATCACAATGGCGCCCCATAGCACGAGTGCTACCGCCTTGCCGAGTTGACCCTGCACTACTAGCACGAAGGCTCCCGGCGCCCACACCAGAGAAGGGCCCAGGAGCGGCACGAAAGATAAAACCGTCGCCATGGCTCCCCACAGCAACGGAGCGCGCAGGCCAGTTAGCCAAAAGCCGAAGGCGGTTAGAATTCCCTGGACCAGCCCCACAGCAAACATTCCGTAAATGTTGGCGGTAATGGTCTCGTGGACGGTTGTGGTCAGTTCCAGCACGCGCCCCTGGGGCAAAGGCAGCATGCCAAAGATGCCTCGTCGAAACTGCTCCTGATCACGAATAAGGAAAAACAGGACAAGGAAAACGAGGATTGCCGTGATGATCTGCTGCAATACGCCGCGTGCCGCCCAGCGGGCCATATCCACGATCCAGGCGGCCAAATCTTGCGCTCGAGCCGTAACCCTGGACTTGAGTTGCGGCAGGGGAATTCCCGTGCGCTCGGCCGTTCGTTCCAATGCGTCGGTGAGCCCGCCAAGACTCTGGTACCACGCACCCCCCGATCTCGCCTGCACGACGACAGAGCTATACAGGCTCGCGGCCTCGCTCACGATCTTGACGCTTATGAGAATACACGGGATCAGGATGCACAGCATGACAATCGAGGTGGTGGCGAGCGCAGCAGCATTGGCGCCGCGTATCCGTCGTTTGATCCTTTCGTGCAGCGGGGTAAAAGCGATGCTCAAAATAAAAGCCAGGAATATTGCCGTGAGAAAAGGACGAAAGATGATGTAGGCAACGTAGAGCGCGCCGGCCGTCAGCAGCAGCAGGACCGCGAAGGAGAGCTTTCGGTCGTCCATCCACGGGACGAGTTGGGAGCCCGGGTCGGGTGCGTCACTCTTCGCAACTTCTTGTTCCACGGATGCCGGCCGGTCTTCCGGTCTTGATGAGCCAACGAGCTTCGGTTTCCAAAGCTTCATCGGTGCGCGTCTCTTTCCGGCGGCGCCGAAGGCCTGCGCCTGCCACAGTCAACAGCTCTGAATCGCCGGCAGCCGTACAAGAGAGATGAACCGGGCTGTGGTGAAGTTGCTCAGGCGCGACCATACCCCGAGCGGTCGGCGTCACGCGGCTTTGACGCGCTGCGTAGTCGCCAACCGAATGCCTCCATCAGTTCTGAGTGTGAGGTCGTGGACGTGGAAGCTTCCCTGACATTCCTCTACGCCGGTGGATTCCATCGTCACCGACGGAGCGGAGCACAGAACAACATCGCCGCAGGTGCCGATCCAATCCCGGTGGCGATGGCCGTGCAGGATGAGGACGCGCGAGGAATAAGGCGCGATCGCCGCCAGAACGTCCGGCGCGTTGACGAGCGCCAAGCCGATGCGGTCGCGCAGGCTGATCGACACCACCGGATACTCCACGACTTGATGATGAAGCAGAATGATCCAGGCGCGACCGGGAGAATCCCGCAGAACCGACTTGAGCGCCTTCAGATGCAAGGGATTGACCACGCCGATGGCATTGGTGAGCGAGAAGTGGCTGGGCGCATTCGAATCGAGGAGGATCAGACCGTATCCACCCTCGCTTCGCGGGGGTTCGACCAGGGGGAAAATGGCGTCCCAGATTTTTGCGATCTCCCACCTCCCGCGCACCGCGCCGCTTTCCGCGAGCCCGCGCAGCAGCTCCACACGGCGGTTGTCGCGAAGGTAGTCTCTCAGCGAGGGTCCTAACCCGCCGGAGGCGCGATCCACTACGTGGGCGCGATCGCCTTGGACAGCGTCAAGAGCCAGAACAAACCGGAGCTTGCGCAGCGCGGGGCCGGCGCTCCATGGCAAGTCGAGCCGGCCTGGATTTGTGCGGTCGACAATATTCACGTCATGGTTGCCCGGCACAAACGACAGGCGCTCTCGCAATTCGTGACAGCCGCGAAGAAGGTCGGTGAACTCCGCCCACTCGGCGCGCGTGCCGGCATCCGTAATGTCGCCGGTCACCAGGACGCGATCCAGCGGAGTCCGCGCATGGATGGCGGAGAGTTTCCTCAGCGCGTTGCGAAAGCTGCGGTTTCCTCGCGGCCCGTGCGTGCCGGTTTCCATGCGGTAGCCGTAGCGCTCGCCCACGAGATGCAGGTCCGAGAGATGCGCTATGCGAACAGTTGACAAGCCGGCTGGGGACTGGCCCGGAACCCAATCGAGGACAGGGCTTCTCAGAGTAAGCTCACGCCACAACCAAAACAGGCTCTCGAGCACCGTAGAGAGGCCGAGGATCACGGCCGCGTTGCCCAGAGCCGTCTTGAACCCAGCCCACAGACTGGCACGGGTGACGTCAACCCGCTGGAAGCCGACCGAGAACTCAACCGCCATAGCCAAGGTGAGGCCGGCCGCGGCGAAGATCAGCGCGGCAAGGACCGTGCCCAGGCGGCGCCAGTGAGCGAGTTGTTGCGGAGTCATCGAGCGGCCGCCGATGCGTTCGGCGCCTTCGCGCAGCACCTCGCGCAACGCGATAAAGATTGGAAAGACCAGGGTGTAATGGAGTTGACGAGCCTTGAAGAAGGCCTTGGAGAGAAAGGGACGGCCGATCGCGATAGCAACCACCAGCAGAATCGCCACGAGTCCGAGGCCGACGATCAGATTCCTTCTGGTAAAGGTTGCGGCTTGAGACAGGAAGCGCCCATAGGTCACCATAATTGATGGCGCGATGCCTACGAGGAGCGCCGGCAAGAGAATCAAGGTCACAAAGCTGAGCGGCGCCTTCAAATAATTGAATTCAAGAAGCGTCGAAAGCACAAGGCCGCGAAACCCTCCGCTGTACGGACTCGAGCGGTTGTCGTCGTTGTCACCACGGCGAAAATCCCAGATGCGCAAGCCGGTCATTCTTCCGCGCCTCGCTTCATACTGGATTATGATGCCGTTTTGAAGAATGCCAAGGCAGAGGGTCGCACCCCAGTTCGCTGGAACCTTGGCCAAGCACGACATGCCAGGGATGGACCAGCGCGGAGGTAGATCAAAAGACTCTTTAGCTCCCTATTTCTGCGCTACGGGCAACGACACCGGATGCTCAAGAGTGAAGTCAATCAGGGTCCCTGCAGCAACCTTCACTTTTTCACCACGCGTGCTGCCGGATACGTTGCCGGCAATGGCTCCCGCGCCGGCGCCGACACCGGCCCCCGCGCCAACGATCGCGCCAGCCACTGCTCCCACACCAGCGCCTCGTGCCGCTTCGGCCCCGCCGCCGCTGCCCTGCTGGCCTTGGACCTGGGTAGACGAAGTCGCGAGGGAGTGCAGGCTGCCATCAATCATGATGTCTGTGATGTCCAGTTCCAACTCCCCACCCGATCTTCTGCCGGCCGATTCCGCGGTGATCAGACGACCGTAAACAGCCGTGCCTTTCGGAGCCACGACCACATCCCCTGCCATCAGGTTGGCCTCCAAAGTGCCCTTAAAACGATCGCTTGCCTGGTTCGTCTCAGAATCCACTGGATCGACCATCCGAACCATCATGTGTGTTCCAGCCGGCACCGTCACCACGCTCTGTGTGGGAGAACCTGGAGCCGCCTGGCTGCTTGTCGAGCTTGGTTGTTGAGCTTCTAGCAGAGCCACCGACAAAAGGACCAAAACGCACGACATATACAGGGTCGCAATGGTACGCCTGCCCTGTACACGCCCAGTGACGACCGCTTCTCCGTTCTTGGGGTTGTTCATCATGGCCGAAACCTCTACCTGGAATTTGTTCTTTAGTAGATGCGGATGAGACTCCTCATCCGACGGTTGTCTCGGACGCTCCTGCTCGCCGGCGCTAGTGCAACCGCGCCAAGCCCCGGCTTCCGTTTTTCGCCCCGGAAGACGGCGTGGTCACCGCCAGCCTGAAACTCCAGTAGGCGATTAATTCCATTTCATTTGCGGCCTGGTTCATCAGGACGTCGTAGAGAGGTGGGTGGAGCAAGTCCTTCAGGACCCCAGCGCCAGAGGCGCGGAATGAGTTAGCCCAGGCCGGGAGGCCTGGGTAGGAGATGAGAACACCCACGAGCCCCGGAGGGGCGACACTAACTTCAACGAACTCTTTAGCGAGATCTAAGTTTCACATTCCTCCCCACAAGATGGCGTTGAAAAGCATCTGGAACGTTCCTTCGGTTTGGGCGCGGTGCTGGACGCGGAAGCCGAACATCACGATCTTGCCTTTGCCCCGGGTAAAGCTTACGACGGCAGCCTTGCGCTCCAGGCGCTCGGCGCCG
Organism: Candidatus Angelobacter sp.; assembly: GCA_036521855.1. Classification (GTDB taxonomy): domain Bacteria; phylum Acidobacteriota; class Terriglobia; order Terriglobales; family Acidobacteriaceae; genus Angelobacter. Next base: position 24,634 of record DATDGY010000197.1, on the reverse strand, counting down.
TGAGCATAGCCGGAGATCAGGATGTCCTTGGCGTCGTCGGGATACCAGGCAATCACCGAGCGCTGGACATCGGGCGCGGGCGATGAGGTCTGGAAGGCGATAGGGCCGTCATAGAAGGCCGCGATTTCCCCCGGCATGCCGTAACCTACCGGATGATTGGTATCCACGTAGACGCGAAGAAGCGACCCGGGAATGTTGAACTCGGCGGTCTGCACGCCTCTTCCCCGTTCCGTGGCGCCGGCGAGCGTGTTGCGTACCGGCAGATTGAATTCTTCACCCATTACGATTTCTGAAGCTCGGGCCAGGGTAATCAGCGTGCCGCCTTTGTCCACAAAGTCTCTAAGCGCGCGCAGCCCTTCTTTGCCGATGCCGCCCACATATTCCGGAGGCAGTTCCTCCGCGTAGCCCTCGCGGTTCTGCCGGCCCTCGACGATGATCTCGCGCGTGGAGTCGGGAACGATGATCACGTCGTAGGCATTGTTGAGGTTGCCGGCTTTGACCTCTTTGTTTTCGATGTTCTTCAGGGTGAAGGCGTACTGTTCGAGCACGAAGCGGGTCCAGCCTTCGTCGATCGAAGGGATATAAGATTTGTAGAGCCCGATGCGGGCTGTCTTAAGAGGCACCGCGTCCTTGGGCAAATCGGGTATTGCGTGCAACCGTAGTCCTGACTTCCCTGCGAAGGACTGGAGCAGGGGGTGGGCGGAGAAAATCTTTTCTTCGTCGCTAGCCTTCGCTGGTGTCGAGACGGCTTGGGGTGGGTCGACAACAATCAGGACTGGCGTCTCATTGGCTTTCCGGGAAATGAATACTTGCCTCCCAGCTTTCAGCATGCCATTGGCGAGATCGAAGACCTCGTTCTGGCGTAGGGCGATGGCGTAGTACTTGCCGGCGCCAGTGAGACCCGGCCAGTCCAGCCCGGTGGTCTCTTCGGGCTTCGTCGCCGCTGACTGTTCAGCCCTGGTAAGGCGGACTTTTTCCGCCTTCACTCCCATCATCAGCGGCAGTGACCAAGCAGCCACATCGTAGGGCTCGAGAATCCCGCTGCCGGGCGCCGGATGCACCTCGGGATAGCGCTGTACTCCCATCATTTCCTCCACAAACCGGTCATACGGCTGAGCCGTGGGAATCAGATAGGACTTCTTGTCGCCAGACACGCGCACTTCCACCCCGTGCTCCATCATCAGTGCCGCCAGACGCCCGGCCGTGATGGGATCGTGCTGGTCGTCGATGGGGATACGCCAGTATTCACTCGCGTCGGCCGACTCGACCGCGTGCGTCGCCATCGACGCCACGCCTCGCAACAGCTCCCGGCGATACTTGCTTACCGTCTCTAGAGCGGCGTCAGAAACGATCAGTTCATAGTCCATGATGTCGCGCAGCCGCCATACTCCGCCCGGCCACGGGTTGGGAAAATTGATCTGCTGCTCGTAGGTAATCAGGCCCTTGCTTCCGCCCTGCAATTCCGTGGGCGAGATTTCTATCGGCGTGGCGATGCGCGCCGAAGCCACTTCGGTAAGAACACCGTACATGTTCTTCCACCATCCGGTGTTGCGCGTGCCGCCCGGCCAGTAGGCGTCGAAAGAGTATCCAAAGATCACGCCGGACTTGCCGGCTTCCTCCAGCCGCCAGCCCATGGCCGCGCCCATCAGGTTGTTGCCGCGATGCACTAGAGGATTCACCAGCTTGGCCACAGGATCGGCGTTCGGCGGGATATAAATGCGCGGACCGGTCGTGCCCATCTGGTGCTCGTCCAACCAGAACTGGGGAAACCATTCGTGATACACCATGCGGTTCACGTTCTTGGTCTCAATCTGCGTGAGCATGTACCAGTCGCGATTATCGTCATGCCCCACGTAGTGGTGATACAGGTAAGGCATGCGCCCGCCTTCATACTTGGTGCCCACATATTTCCTGTACCACTCGGTGACCATGATCTGGCCGTCGGGGTTGAGCGAGGGCACCAGCAGCACGATCGAAGTGCTCAGGCGGCGCAGGGTTTCTTCGTCTTGCGCGAAGGCGAGCTTGTAGGCCCACTCCATGGCCATCTGGCTGGAGCCGATTTCATCGGAGTGAATGTTGCAGGTCAAAAGAAAAATGGTCTTGCCTTCGGCAGCCAGCGCGTCGATCTGCTCTTTGCTCAGCCCGCGTGGATCGGCCAGCTTGCGCGCGATCTCTTTGTACCGGTCCTTGTTGCGCAGGTTTTCCGGGCTGGAGATCACCGCCATGATCATTTCTTCGCCCAGGGTCGTCTTACCCAGGACCTGGATCTCCACGCGGTCGGAAGCGGCCGCCACCGCCTTGAGATAGCTGGCGATCTGGCGATAGTCAGCCAGCTTGCGGTCGGCGCCAACTTCAAAGCCGAGAAACTCCGAGGGTGTGGGCACATGGCCGGACACCTTCCTTTGTTGTTGAGCTTTGGATTGGGCATTGACTTTTGCCGGCGCCCAGGAAACCAACCCTAGAATCAACACTATTACCGGAAGACTGCGCTGTCTCAGCATGATCGGCTCCGATTGGAAAGGAAAGCGCAACAGTATGCACCCTGGGGCGTCTGAGCTGCAACTGAAAGACGACGGTAGGCCACACAACATTCGGAATCGCGCACCGCTAAGGATCCCTCAAGCACACTCTTTCGGTTCTGTGTCCTTCCGTCCCCCACGAGACATCATCCCGAATCCCCGATCCCCGAGCTTGCGAAGGGGAGCCGGGTGAGGGACCGGCCCCGCTGCCACGCGTGAGCCAAGAGATTTCCTTTTCCAGGATGCTTGGGCGGAGCAGGTTCCTCAGCCTCACCGCATCCGGTGTTGCAATTCCAACCCTGGTTTCTGGTGAGGCTTCGGAATGGGTTCTCGTGTTTTCTTGCTTCTCACAGGGTTCGTTACCGTCTTATATGCCGGGCGGGTGGGAAGCGGAAAACAGATTTCCCACTGCCCAAACTGCAAAACATCACGCTTGACATCTAAGCACTGCCCTGCAAATACTTCCGCCGATCCTCTTCCGGGAATCTCTCAATCGCATACCTCAACATGGTTCGCGGCATGGTCTTGCAATGGGCTTTCAGGAATCTCTTCAACGCCGCCAGATCCTGTTTGCCGACTTCACGCAACATCCAGCCGGTGGCCTTGTGGATGAGGTCTTCTTCGTCGTCCAGCAGTATCTCCGCCAGCTTGAGCGTGTCAGAGATATGTCCGCGGCGGATGAAGTACAGGGTGGAAACCATGGCGATGCGGCGGTCCCACAGGCGCGAAGACCGGGCAAGCTGGTAGAGGAGCTTTTTGTCGCGCTCCAACAGATACGGTCCGACGATGTTGGGAGCGCTATCGTCCACGGAATCCCACGAGTGGACCAGGCGGCGGTTGCGAACGTAGAAGCGGAAGATTTCCTCCTGCTCTGTCCCGCTTCCCTTCTCGAAGCGCCGGCGCAAGATGGCATAAGCCAGAGACTGTTCCTCATGGACGCGGGACTTCATCAGTCTGCGCACGTCGCTGAGCGGCAGCAGACAGAATTCTCTGGCCAGCTTGCGCAAGAGCGGTGTGGTCACGCCCAGGAACACCTGGTCGCCGGGGTCCTTAAAATAGCCGCGAGAGACGGCGGCCTTCGCGGGATCGGCGTGTTTGCGGAGCGCGCGGGCCGCTTTTGTGTATCCTATTGGTCTGGCCGGGCGTTTGGCAGCAGGCATGGCGAACAGAGTATTGTAAGGGAAGGGTTCCGCATCACCTCCAAGCCCGACGTTATCATCTACCTTGCAGGAGAGTTGTACATGAAGTACGTCCTGGCAGTTTCCATGCTTCTGTTTTCGGTTGCGCCCGGGCGGGCGCAAGTCTCGATCCCGGCGCGGCCGTCGCCTACCCCTGGACGCGCCCCGGCATCGCCGACACCGTCTCCAATTTCATCTTCTTCCTCGCCGTCATCTTTATCTGCATCTTCACCCATGGCCCCGAACCTGGACTCGGTTTTGACGGAGGTCCAGCAGGCCACGCAGGCCGCCAATGCCGATCTCACCCGGTTGCGGATCGATCGGTGGAAGGCGGACAGCTCTGAGAAAGCGCAACAGCAGCAGGTGGCCGATTCGCTGCACAAGAACATTACCTATGCTGTCCCCGACCTGATCAGTGAGGTCCGGTCCAGCCACGGCAGTCTCTCTACGACTTTCCGGCTGTACCACAACGTGACTGTTGTCTTTGAGTACCTCAACTCCCTTACCGACGCCGCCAGCAGCCTCGGCAAGAAAGAAGAATACGATCCGTTGAACAGCGACACTGCGGCGCTGGACAAGGCCCGCCAACACCTTTCCGCCTACATTGAGCAGGCCGCAGCCAAACTGGAGGATAAGGTACGGTCGGCCGCCGCCGTAGCCACGCCTACACCCCTGCCGCAGGCCACTCCCAAAAAGATCATCGTGGACGATGACACGCCTGCCAAGAAGCCCGTAACTACTAAGAAAAAAAAGACTTCTACGCCAGCGCCCCAGCCTTCCGCCAGTCCTAATTGAGGCCGTTTTTGAGGAACTTACCTGCCCCCCATGGGGTCTAAGAACTGTAGAGCCCCCATATCCAGGACAGCAGGTTACGGTGGTTACTCTGGGAAGGAGTTGTAGCGGCGCCATTGTTCTTGATAACTTTGAGGTGTCGCCAGTGTAGAAGATGGCGGGAGCAATTACATTGGGCAACATTGCGAGCGCGATCTCGGTCCGGGCGGAAGAAGCTTCGATCGTCGCCGAGTTGAAGGCGGGATCGGAAGACGCCTACGACTGGTTGATTGCGCGCTATCACCAGCCTATCTACAGCCTGGTGTACCGCATCTTGACCGACCCGACCGATGCCGCCGACACCACCCAGGAAGTATTTCTCAAAGTTTTTCGGGGCATGAAGCGTTTCAACGGGGAATGCAGCCTGAAGACGTGGCTCTACCGCATCGCTATTCATGAGGCCTCGAACCAGAGACGCTGGTGGTTCCGTCACAAGAGCAAAGAGACTCCGCTGGAGCGTCAGGATGACGACGGCAACACCTTCGGCCCGTGCGACACTCTTGTAGATCCCGGCGAATCACCCCTGGACACGTTAGGTCACCAAGAGATCCGCGCCCGAGTGGACCACGAACTGAAGCAGATTCCTGAGCCTTATCGCACTACCGTAGTGCTGCGGGACATTGAAGGGCTGGCCTACGACGAGATTGCCGAGGTCCTGCAGATATCTTTAGGGACCGTCAAGTCCCGGCTGATCCGCGGCCGCGAGGCGCTGAAGAAACGCTTGGAAGGCTTTGTCCGCGAGATGAACACGCCGCGGAGAGGCAACGCCGTGCCGCAGCAGCAGTCCGGCTCCAGCCTATCCGATCAACCTGAAATGGAGGCGCAGCCATGAGATGTATCCAGGCCCGGCCTCTGTTTTCCTCGTATCTGGATGGCGCCGTCAGCGGGGCCGAGATGCACGAGATCTCGGAACACCTGGACCAGTGCGATGCCTGCCATGAGGAGTACGGGCTGCTCGAAAAGACGCGTATTCTGGTCTCCGGTCTGGGGAGCGAGCAAGCGCCGCCGGACCTGGCAGTGAGGATCCGAATCACTCTCGACGGCGAACGTGCGCGCAGTTGGCGCCGGATTCTTGGCGGACAAGTGCCGCGGTGGCAGCATGCATTCCATTCGTTCATGCTTCCGGCCGCCGGCGGCGTAATCGTGGCGATCTGTTTCTTTGCGGCATTGATCGGGTTCCTGGCGCCTCCCCAGGTTGACGCCTATGACGATGTGCCCACCATGCTGTACACACCGCCCCGTTTGGAAAGCTCGGCTTCCATCGATGAATTGGACCTGGATTCGCCGCTCATGATCGAGACTTACGTGGACGCTACCGGACGGGTGCAGAACTACCGCATCATCTCCGGCCGCGATGACGCCTTGACCCACGAACAGTTGAATCGCACGCTGCTGTTCACCATCTTTGCGCCGGCCCAGGCGTTCGGCCGGCCCGTCCCCGGCAAAGTCGTCATTTCCTTCTCTCACATCCACGTGAAGGGATAAGGCACGGGCCGATTCCCAGGGGGTCAACCGATTGACCCCTTCGCTTGGCGTGGCCTAAACTGGAAGTTCCCCGCAAGTCCGGAGGGTTTTTGAGGCGGAGATTTCCATTTATTCTTCTTTTTTTGGCCGGGCTTTTGCTTGCGGCCCCAATCTCTTTTTCACAGACGACCAAGGCGCAACTGGAAATCAGCGAGACATTTTTTACGCTAGGCGCGGCGTTGAACAGCTGCGGGTATGACACCGGCCTGGAAGGGTCGCTGCTTCTGCGCAAGATAGTGCGCGCGGAAGTGCAGGCTGTAGCGCAGCAGTCGCCCCAGGCGGCGCAGGCCCGGGATGCCATCTGCCAGTTCTGGAAAGAGCACCAGTTGCCAGGCGCAACCAGCGCCGTCACGGAATATACCTCTCTGGCGCTGGAGCTGGGCGATCCCCCGTTGTTGGCGCTGAACGTGCCAGAAGCCGATCTGCCTCCTGACGCTGCCCACGTTCAAGGTGTTGTGCCTCTGTTGCGGAAGTTCCATCAGGCGGCAGGGATCGGCGCGCTTTGGGCCAAACACCGCCGCGAGTACGAATCCTTGCAGCTGCAGTTCCACGATCCGGTTTCCGAGGTTATCACCGAAACCGACCGTTACCTCAAGCTTCCCTTTACCAACTATCCGGGACAGCATTTCGCGGTGTATCTTGAGCCGATGCTCGCGCCCTCCCAGGCGGACGCGCGCAACTATGGCTCCAACTATTTCGTGGTCGTGTCTCCCGGACAGGACGGACAGCTCCCGCTGCCGGAAATACGCCACACCTACCTGCACTACGTTCTGGAACCGCTGGCCCTGAAACATGGCGCCAGCATGAAGCGGCTGGAACCCCTCCTGCTGGAGATTCGCTCGGCTCCATTGAACAACTCGTACAAGGAGGACATATCGCTCCTGGTGAACGAATCGTTGATTCGAGCGATCGAGGCGCGCACGGCCATACCCAAGTCCGACGAAAGCGTGCGCGCGGCCTACGTGCGGCGTTCCGTGGAGGAAGGATTTGTCCTCACCCACTACTTTTATGACGCTCTGGCGAGTTTTGAAAAAGAGTCCACGGGCATGAAGGACGCCTATGGCGACCTGCTGTACAACATCGAGCTGGAACGCGAGCGCAAGCGGGCGCACCAGGTGGCGTTCGCCCAGCAGTCCACGCCCGAGGTGATCAGCTCATCCAAAGCGTACTCGGCCCCCAGCCTCCTGGACGCGGCAGAACAGAAGCTGGCGTTGGGCGATGCAGCGAGCGCGCAGAAGCTGGCCCAGCAAGTGGTGCAACACAATAATGGCGGCGACGAACCTGGGCACGCGGCCTTCATCCTGGCGCGGGTCGCAACGCTCTCCGGCAACATGGAAGAAGCGCGCGCTGATTTCCAGCAGGCAGCACAGTCCGTCCACGATCCGCGGTTGCTGGCCTGGAGCCACATCTACTTGGGCAGAATTTTTGACATCCAGCTCAACCGTGAAGCCGCCCTGGCGGAATATCAGGCGGCACTGGCTGCGGGCGACCCTCAGGCGGATACTAAAGCGGCTGCTGAAAGAGGTTTGGAGGCGCCGTATCAACCGCAGCGTCGTCAAAAGACCGATGGGAGCAATCCCTAATTCAAATGACAGGTAAAATACAGGCGATGAAGCGCTGGCTGGTGATCTTCGCTGGCACGTTGCTGCAGGGCGCGGTCCTGCTGGTGGCGCAGCAGCCTCAGGCAGCTACCCCCACGCCCGCTCCCGCGTCCAGTCGGCGTCCACCGCAAGCCCGGACGCAGCCCGAATTCAAGGACTACAACACCGCTTATGCCGTCACCGGCGGGGCCGCCATGGAGAAGGCGGCCAACGATTTTGCCGAAAAATATCCCGGCAGCGAATTGCGGCCGTTTTTGTTTTCCAAGGCCATGCACGAATACCAGAACGAAAACAATACGGACAAAATGCTGGCCATGGGGGAAAAAGTCCTCACTCTTGATCCCGACAACACCGTGGCCCTGGTGCTCACGGCAACCGTGCTCTCCGACAACCTGACAGACGCCCAGCCGGACCGGGCGCAGAGAATCACGGAAATCAAGAAAAAGGCCCATCGCGCCCTGGACACCGTAGACGTATCTGTCGTGCCTCCGCAGGGATCCACTGCGGAGCAGATGGCGGCCTACAAGGACACGCTGCGCTACATGGCCCATTCCGCATTGGGGATCACGGCCTTAAAGAGCGACGACAATCCCGGGGCGGAAAAGGAATTCAGGATCGCAGCGGAGCTGAGCCAGGCCCAGCCCGATCCTTTTGTCTGGTACCACATGGCCCTGGCTCAGGACCATCAGGGGAAATATCCTGAGGCGCTGGCCTCCGTAAACCAGGCTTTGCAATACACCGGCTCCAATCCTGAGCTGGGTAAGCTGGCCGCCAACGAACGCCAGCGCCTGGTAGACCTTACGGCTCCGGCGCCGTCAGGATCTCCGGCACCGTCAGGATCTCCCGCGCCTCAGCCGAGCCCTTCTCAGCCTCCGCATTAATCGGCTGAAAGCGGGACTGTGCGTGGGTGGGGATTGTGGCAGGCAGCTTCTTCATGAAGAACATTTCGCTCATCTTCGTGGTTGGGTTGGCGTGCTGGCAAAGCCCTCTTGGCGGTCAACCGGTGAGCGCGCGAACGACCCAGGGAGTGTCCACAGGCCGCCGTCCAGCGGCCAGGAGCCAGCAGGAGTACGACGATTTCCAGTCCGCCCGCAACTCCAGCGGCGGCACCGCTCTAGAGAAGGCCGCCAGCGACTTTGCCGGAAAGTATCCCGACAGCGAGCTGCGCCGGTATCTTTTTTCCCAAGCTATGCGCCAGTATCAGATCGAGAATAATCCGGCCGGGATGCTGGCCATGGGCGAGCGAGTTCTGGCGCTTGACCCCGGCGATGCGCTGGCCCTGGTGCTGACCGCGACCGTGGTAGCCGACGGCCTTTCCGCAGGCGACCCTGACCGGGAGACGAAGGTGGCGGAAATCAAGAAACACGCCGTCCTGGCGTTGCAAGCCGTGGACAAAGGCCGGGCGGCGTCTTCCCAGCCCCCGGTTTACGGCACAACCTTGCAATCCATGGCGTATTCTGCTTTAGGAATCATGAAACTCAAGACGGGCGATGACGCCGGCGCGGAAAAGGACCTGAAGGCGGCCGCGGACCTGCCCAAGATCCGGCCCGACCCGTACATCTGGTACCACTTGGCTCTAGCCCAGGACCATCGAAAGAAGTATCGGGCCGCGCTTGATTCGGTCGAGCAGGCGATGCAGCTCGCCAGCGCCAACCCGCGACTCCAGCGGCTGGCAGAAACGGAGCACGAACGTCTGAACCGGCTGACCGGCCGCGCCCCCAGTACTCCCGAGTCCGGCGAGACGCCTCCTCCGGAGTAACCCAACCTATATGACGCAAGATTTGCGAGAGCTACAGTCCGTGCTTGGTCATGTCTTCGCGGAGCCGGCTTTGTTGGAGCGCGCGCTCACCCACAGCTCCCATGCCCATGAGGAGTCCAAGGCCGGAGGCGCGGAAACGGGTGCGGAGAAGCTGGACAATGAACAGTTCGAGTTTCTGGGCGATGCCGTGCTGGGCCTGGTGGCCAGCCAGCTTCTGTTCGAGCGCTTCCCCACATTTCACGAAGGCCAGCTCTCGAAGTTGAAGGCGCACCTGGTAAGCGCCGGTCATCTGGTCAGCGTGGCTACCGGCATGGGGCTAGGGCACCATCTGCTGCTGGGGCGGGGCGAGGAGCGCAGCGGCGGCCGCACCAAGGGAACACTGCTTTCCGATGCTCTGGAGGCGGTGATCGCCGCCATGTATCTCGACGGGGGCCTCGAGAAGACGCGCGAGTTCATCATACGGCGCATTCTCGAGCCGGAACTCGAACGGGTCAGCACCGAGAGTGACGGGGAGTTCAGCCTGGCGGACTACAAGTCGGCTTTGCAGGAGCTGCTTCAGTCCAGCGGACGCCTGCAGCCGGTCTATGCCATCGTCAAAGAGGAAGGGCCCGACCATCGCAAGACTTTCACCGTGGAAGCTCGCATCTATCCGCAGGGCCAGACCAAGCCCGAGTACGTGGCTCGCGGAGAAGGGGCCACCAAGAAAAAGGCGGAGCAACTGGCAGCCAAACAGGCGCTCGAACACTTGCGCGGAGAGGTCGAGCGCGTATGACCGACGCCCTTGTGACGGCCTCCCAAGATGAAGATACGGCCGTCACGCCAAGCCCCGAGAAACCACGCAGCGTTTCCGAGCCGGAACCGGCCCCGCCGGCCAAGGCCGATGAAGAGCAACCAGGCCGGCGCAGCATCCTGGAGGTGAAATCACTGCTTGCGATCGCGGTGATTGTTCTGTTTGTCATCACCTTTGCCGCCCAGGCTTTTCGCGTTCCCTCCGAATCGATGGAGAACACCTTGCTGGCCGGGGATTTCCTTCTTGCGGACAAAGTGCATTCGGCCCAGGGCGGCCTTTGGGGCTGGATTCTTCCCTACCGCGACATCCAGCGCGGGGACGTCATCGTGTTCCACTATCCGGTTGATCCAGGGACGTATTTCGTTAAGCGGGTCATCGCGATTCCCGGCGACCGCTTATATCTCAAGGACAAGGTGGTTTATCTCAACGGCGTCCCGCTCCAAGAGAGCTACGCGATTCACGCGCTCAGTGACCACAACCCTTACCGCGACAATTTCCCCGACATGCACCATCTCTCCGGGAGCGTGAATGAGAACTGGCGTGTGGAGTTGCAGGGGGCGCTCAGCGACGGTGATTTGACCGTGCCCGCCGGCCGCTACTTCGTGATGGGTGACAATCGCGATCGCAGCTTGGATAGCCGTTATTGGGGGTTCGTCCCCCGGGGCAATATCATGGGCCGCCCCCTGTTGATTTACCTGTCGGTGCGTGGCCTGGTGGACGGCGAAAGCGGCCATTCCGATGATAAACTTGACCCTTCGGGACAAGTATTGGCCCACTTCTTTCAACTGGCCCGCTGGGACCGAATGTTCCGCCTGGTGCGTTGAGTTCAGAGTTGCGTCCGGGGAGTGCCTTTGTCTAAGAAAGCAGATGAGAAAAAACCGGAAAAACAGAAGGAGACTCTTCCCGAGTCCATCGCCGGTATTGCCTCAGTCCTGGTTTCAGGTCTGTTCATTATCACGTTTGTGATGCAGGCGTTTGAGATTCCGACCGGCTCCATGGAAAATACCCTGCTCATCGGCGATCACGTTTTCGTAGACCGGATGACGCCTACCTCCAAGGCCTGGTACATGCCGCTCGAGGCCCACAGCAAAATCAAGCACGGTGACATCATCGTGTTCCTCAAGCCCTCGGAACCTGGACTCTACCTGGTCAAACGGATCATCGGCTTCCCTGGGGACCGCATTCACCTGAAAGACGGCGTCGTGTACCGCAATGGCGAGGCCCTCAAAGAGCCGTATCTGAACCCGGATCACGGAAGTCCCAATGCCTACCGCGACAACTTCCCTGCGTTCTCGGGAGCCGGAGACTCAAACGTGCTGGCGGAGTGGCCTCTGCTGATGCGCGAGCACGTCCAGGGCGGCGAGCTGGTGGTGCCGCCCGGCAATTACTTCGGTATGGGCGACAACCGTGCCAATAGTCTGGACAGCCGCTACTGGGGCTTTATTCCCCAGGAATACGTCGTTGGCCGGCCCCTTTTCATCTACTGGTCGTTCATGACGCCCTCGGACCAGTATGCGCATACTGAGTGGAGCGAGCGCACTGCGTTCCTGTTCCACATCGTGATCCATTTCTTCGATCAGACGCGCTGGAGCCGCATGTTTCGCATAGTGCGCTAAGCCTGAGAATCCATCAAGGAAGAAGACCTTTGAACGCTGAAACCGAACCCAAGAATAGCAACGAGAAACCGGCGAAGGAAAAAGAGACCCTGCCGGAAAGTATCGCTGGCATAGCCGCGGTGTTTGTGAGCGGCTTGTTCATCCTAACCTTCATCATCCAGCAATTCGAGATTCCTTCACGGTCCATGGAACAAACCCTGTTGGTGGGCGATCACGTATTTGTGGACCGGCTTACGCCCACCGGCAAAGAGGGCTTCTTCACCTCCTTCATGCCCTACCGCGAGATTCATCGCGGCGACATCGCTGTCTTCCCTTCTCCCGCTCAACCCGGCATGTACCTGGTGAAGCGCATCATCGGCATCCCCGGGGACCGGATCCATCTGCGCAATGGCAGGGTCTTCGTGAACGGCGTGGCGCAAAACGAACCCCAGGCGATCCCCATCAATTACCCGAGCCCGTATCGGGATAACTTTCCCGCGGTCAGCCCCGAGGGCATCCCCGACGTTACGGAAAAGTGGGCTGAGGAGCTCCCGCACAATATCCAAGGGGGCGATCTAGTGGTTCCCAAGGACCATTATTTCGCCATGGGCGATCATCGCGAGGTGAGCCTGGACAGCCGCTACTGGGGTTTTGTTCCCAAGGAAAACATTCTTGGCAGCCCGCTTTTTATCGCCTGGTCGTTGAACCAGACCGAAGCCGATTTTCCCACCGACCCATCGTGGGCTGAGCGGGTTACCTCTTTTATCCGCACCGGAATTCGTTTCTTCGGCTTGACGCGATGGGACCGGGTGATGCGCCGGGTGCACTGATGGCCTCTCTGAAGCGGCGGACAAAAATCGCGATAGGATTGGCTGCGGTCCTTCTGCTGGGAATCTTTCTACCTCCCAACATCAACGGCACGCGCTTTCGCGACAAACTGGCTCCGGCGCTGGGCGCCGCGTTGGGCAGGACGGTGACCATCGGCCAGGTCAAGTATCGACTTCTGCCGCGGCCGGGCTTCGATCTCTACGACTTCCGCGTGGCCGATGATCCCGCCTTCAGCGCTGAACCCTTGCTGATGTGCGGCAAGGTCACAGCCGACCTGCGTCTGACCTCTCTGTGGCAGGGACGGCTGGAGATCGCCAATCTCAAGCTCACCGATGACGCCGCGCCTCCCAGCTTGAACTTGGTTTACTTGAACGGACACTGGAACCTGGAATCGCTCATGCTGCGCGCGGGCCAAGTGCCCACCGCGCCTACCGCCAAACGCCGCGCCGAGCAACGCGCCCGCTTTCCTTATATTGAAACCAGCGGCGGCCGCATCAATCTCAAAGTCGGCCCCGAGAAGAAGCCCTACACCCTCACCAACACCGATTTTGCTTTTTGGCTGGCTGCGGAGGACGTGTGGCACCTTCGCCTGGAAGGGCATCCGGTGCGCACCGACATGAACCTGAACGACACCGGGACGGTCAAGCTCGAAGGCGACGTGCAGCGCTCGCACGAGCTCGCCAGCATGCCGGTGAAGTTGAACGTGAGCTGGGAAAAAACCCAACTGGGACAATTGTCCAGCCTGCTGCTGGGGCAGGACCGCGGCTGGCGCGGAGATTTGCAAGGAAACGCGCAACTCGAGGGCACCCCGGCCAACCTGCACGTCACCGCTGCCGCCGAGCTGGGCCACTTTCGCCGTTATGACATCAACCGCGACAGCATGCCCCGGCTGCGCACCCGCTGCCTGGGCGACGCTGTCCATGGCATGTTGGAGCTGAAATGCGATACACCGCTGGAGACCGGCGGCCTTCTCCTCACCGGACGCTGGTCCGCGGCCACGCCGTTTGACTACGATCTTTCCGTGGTGGCCAACCACGTTCCGCTTTCGGTGCTGGCAACATTCGCCCGCCACGCCCGCCGCACGCTTCCTGACGATCTCACCGCCACCGGCGACTTCAACGGCGCGTTCGGCTTCCACTCCCACAACGGGGCCAGAAACTGGCACGGCGCCGGCATGACCTCGCCGTTCGTCCTCGAATCCGCGGTGGCCGACAAGCCGTTCCCGGTAAGCTCGATCAAGTTCCACGCCGGCCCGGTGGAGAGCTCACCTCCCGTCGCGGCCAGGAGGAGCAAGCTGCCGGCTCCCAGTCCGAGTCCCGCTCCGCAAGCGGATTCGCTTACCATCGATTCCTTCTCCATCCAACTGGGGCCATCCACTACCCTGGAAGTGCAAGGCAATCTTGACAGCGTGGGCTACCGGGTATCGGCTCGGGGCATGGTGCCGCTGGAACAGCTTCTGGCCCTGGGCAAGGCCGCCGGATTTCAGGCCGGCGCTGCCAACTTCAGCGCTTCGGCTGTAGTCGACCTCAACGTAAGCGGCCCCTGGGCAAACTTTGCCCCGCCCCACGTGCGCGGAACCACCCACCTGCAAAACCTCACGGCGTGGATTCCCGGAATCAAGGACCGCCTCTTGCTGTCCCAAGCCGACGCCCAGTTAACCGATGCGGGCTTGGTGCTGGCCCACATCAACGGCCAATTTGAACACTCTCCTGTGGCTTTCACTGGGAGCGTCACCAGCCCTTGGAGTTGTCAAACGTCCCCCGTGTGCCAGCTGGAGTTCGATCTGCATTCTGACACGCTGGCTATCACCGATGTAGCCGGCCTCTTCGCCGCGAGCGACAAAGGCTGGAGCCTGGCCTTCCGGTCTGACTCGCCCGCCTCAGGCAAACTGCCCGAGTTTCGCGGCAAGGGCACATGGTCCGTGGATCAACTGACGGTAGCGCAGATACCACTCGAAAAGTTCACCGGACACGTTGAAGTCGGCGACCAGGCCCTGGTCATCAGCCACATCAGCGCCAAGCTTGGCGGCGGCTCCGCCACCGGAGACTGGCGCACTGATTGGACCGGGCCCCAACCGCGTCACACCGCTTCCGGGACGGTGTCCGGCGTGGCTCTGGACCGCCTGGGACCGTCAGCCCCGTATGCCGAATTGCTTACCTCATGGATCACCGGCAAGGCTGACCTCAAATATTCTCTGCACTTTGAGGGGACGACGGCGCAGGAAATGATCTCCACCGCCGCCGGGCGCGGAGACTTCACGGTGGCCGCTGGAGGCTCGCGCGTACTGTTACTGGAAGCCTCCAGACCGCTGAGATTTCAAAGTTTCCAAGGCTCGATGGAGCTGGAGAAACAGACTCTGAAGGTCCTTCCAAGCAAATTCAGGGTCGAAAACCGCATCTATGAGGTGAGCGGAACCTTGAGCCTGGCCGACAAGCAAGCCACGCTTAAGATGAGCAATGGCGGCGCGCGGTGGGAGATCACCGGCGCTATGGATCGGCCGCGAGTCGCCGCCCAGCCTATGACAGCCCAAACAACCTCTACGCATCCCCGATGAAGCTGGCCTGGCTCACGCTCACCGTCCTCTTGCTCTGCGCCGTAGCTTATCTCGGTCGCGAGCAGCCTTCCCTGGCCAAGCCGGCAAGCGGCGGACAAGATTCTGCGCCCCATCGCCTGGCCGACAGTATGCAGCGCAAGCTCGACCACATCCGGGAGAATGCTGCGTCGCCGCGTCCGGACCAGGAGCCAACGGTGATCACCGAAGAGGAGGTCAACGATTATTTCGCCTCCGGCCGCGTCGCGCTTCCGCAGGGCGTGAAGAAGGTCACGCTGCAAGGCAAGTCCGGCGTGGTGGACGCCTTCGTGAATGTTGATTTCGATGAAATCCGGGCCGGCCAGCGCTCTTCCAACCCGTTGCTCGCCATCTTCAGCGGCCGTCACGACGTGCAACTGCAGGCCGACGTGGCCGGCAGCGGCGGACAGGGCAAGGTCCACGTGCGCAGCGTCAACATCGATTCGGTTGAGGTTCCGCGCGTGGCCCTGGAATTTTTCGTGGAAAAGTTTCTCAAGCCCAAGTATCCCAATGTCGGCCTCGACTCGGAATTCCAGATGCCGTCCAGGATCGACACCGCCTCCGTGGGATACCATAAGCTGACGTTGACGCAGAAGTAGCCATCCCGTGGCGCAGACTGGTCGCCGGCCCATTTTTTTGCTGCGGCGAGGCTGCCTTTTAGCGGTCTTCCTCGATCTTTAGGACGCGCAGGGTGTGGGTCTTGGAATCCACTGTCCCGGTGGCCTTTACTTTCTTCCCCGCGAAGGGTTCCGCCTGGAGCTGATCGTCGAGGCGGTAAACCTCGTCTTTCACTACCAGAACGAAGTTGCCACCCATGTCTTTTACGCAATGGAGAGTACAGCTTTTTTCGTCGCTCGCGCCGGGCACGCCTTGCTTGATCATCTGGTCATGGGAGCGGGCATTGGAGTGAACATTGAACGCGCACTGGCTGTCGGAAATGGCGCCCCGCAGCGTCACCTGCACATCTTTTTTCGCGTCCTTGTCCTTTTCTTTATCATTGCCAAAGTTGGCGCCCTGGAGCAATAAGGCCAGGGACAAAACCACGGCTCTCGTCTGATAGTTGTTCGTTCCGATCATAATGATCTCCTATCGATGACCCCGAGGCCGGCGCAAAAGAGGAACCGCAAGCCGCCGATCCCGGGTGTCATGGCACAACGATGAACTTCATGCGCATCCCCTCATGGTCGTCACTACAAATCACGGTGCATACAACCTCGTATTCGCCCGGTTCCGTGGGCGCAAAAAGCGAAAACTCCTGCCTGCCCGGCTTGAGCTCCAGGTTCCAGCCCGGGACCTTCGCGCGGTCGCGCGCGCGGAGCAGCGTGAAACCATGCACCGTGCCGTCACGATTCCAGGTCTTTCCCGCGCGGGCATCAATGCGCAGGAGCACTGGTTCGCCCGCCTTTACGGTAATCGCGGGCCGGCTCTGCCCGGGCATCTTGAATCGGCTGTCTTTATCGGCCAGTACCTCGATGACGTGAGTCTGACTCATGGCGGGCACTGACGCCACCAGCAGGCCGGCTACGACAGCCCAGGTGACGGCCAGAGGCGCGTGTCGAATTGGGTCTTGCTGGTCTTGCATGAAACTACTGCGACAGATAGCGCAGAATCAAATGCATGTCCTCATCCGTAATGGTGGCGCGCACCCTCATGTGACGCACAATGGTCGCGGCCATGCGCGGCGCAAACTTGGGCGGGGCTGCATGGCAACGCCCGCAATTGGAGTGGAACCGCTTCTCGCCCTCCAGACGCGCGGTGTCGTCCTGGACGGTATGGGTCGCAGTAGCGGCTGCAGGCGCGTCTTTGTCCTTGTCTTTGTCTTTGTCACTACCGGCTCCGGTCGCGGTTGCGGACGCCAATGCTAGAGATAAGGCCATCGCCAGGAACGCTGCCGGAATAAGCTGCTTGATCTTCATCGCACACCCCCTGTCGGTCCCAACGGCACGATAAAGCGATAGGTCACGCCTACCACCCAGAGATTGGCATCTTTGCCGGTGATAAATTGCCGGCCGTAACTGGCGGAGGCCCTCACGTCGCTGCCCAGGTAGTAGTTCAGGCCGAAATCGCCCTCATTCATGTCTTTGCCGAAGACACCCAGCTTCTTGATGGTCGCGGCACTAAGGTTGGAGGGTGCGAGAAACTGCTGGGCGCGTCCCGCAAGCTCCAGGCGCCGCAACGGCGGAATTTGGCTGAGCCGGTACACGGATTCAAACCAGTACCCGTCGCCCTTGGTTCCCGATTGCCGCACAAACTCGGAACGCAGAGTCAGGGGAAGACGGTTCGGCTGCCATTCGAAGTGCAATCCAGCGGAATGCGGGTGATCCAGTTGCAATACCTGCTGGAACGATGCTCCTATTTCCAATCTTGGCCCCGGGAAGAACAGGCCGATGCGTCCGCCGGTCGACCGGTCGGTCACCAGGATATGGTTGGTGTTATTGCTGGAGAAATATGCGGCGTAATTGAAATTGACCTTTTCCGTTCCTGCGGGAAAGCCGCCTCGCAACATCCCTCCCAGACTGGAGCCGCTGGTCATCGAGTAGGTCATCGGAGTGGTCTGCAATGCCTTGATCCAGTTGGGCGCCAGACGCTCTCCGTAAATGCCAAAAGGCGTGGTAAACCGGCCGCCAACCAGGGTGAGGTAGCGGTTCGCGATGTAGTCAACTTGAGCATAGATCACGCCGTATGAGGTCGTGCCCGCGTAGTCGCCGGCAGAGTTCTTGGCGAAAGTGTCGGAGTAACTCCCCTTGGCCTCCACCAGCCATTTGTCGCCCATAGGGTACAGGAGGATGGGACTCACAGTCGGAGCATCTTGAAACTGCCCTGCTGTGACTCGCGTGAAGTACGCGGTGGAGCCGGTGAAGATAGGGACCGCTTTGAACTCAATCGGCTGGCCCTCCGTCGTAGGCGGCTTGGACCCGTCGTCCTGTCCTAGCGTGGCGACGGAAACGAGCAGACACAACCCTAAAAGGCTTGCGGACGAAACTTTCCGGTGGCACAACCAAAAGTCGGCCATAACGTGCTCTTTCCTAAAAACTAAGGGATTACTTATCCGAGGATTGTTGCGGCAAACGCGTGTCCCTGCAAGGGTACAGAGGTAACCGGGGTACCTGGCTAGCCTTCAGCCAAAAAAGCTAACTAAGTCACAGGAGGGATTCTGGATCTGCGGACTGCCGAATCTTTGTGGGATCGTTTGGCGAGGCTTACCATGCGCCTTCACGGCCAGCAACGAACCTCACTGTTTGGGTTGTCGTGAGCTCATACATAGTCACATGTTGCAAGCGCCAATCTGCTTTCACTGTTCACTTATGATCGTCATCTGTTCGAAATCGAACAGCAGATGCAAGCGCTAAGGACGCCTCCAGAGAGACCTCATCCGCCCCCTCCACTATCAACAAGTCAAACTTGTACTATCGCTCGTAACGTACTGATGCATAATCGCTTATTACATGTCCTGCAATGTCGATAATGATGCAATTGGCAGCCCGAAAATCCATCCACTTCCCATGCTCCCGGCTTTGGCACGGGAAGTGCCTCTCCAGTAGCATGGAGTGTTTGAGACAGATGATGGCGGAGCAGACACCATATGCGCTGGCGGAGACCCTTCCTAAAGTGCTCGTCGCGGACGATCAGCGCGATGTGCTGCATGCTTTGCGGTTGTTGCTCAAGCATCACGGCTTTGAGGTCCATGAGGCCACCGACCCCGAGTCGGCGATTGCCGCTGTGCGCGAAGAAGACTTCGACTTGGTGCTGCTCGACCTGAACTACCGTCTGGACACCACTTCCGGCCGCGAGGGGCTGGATCTTCTCTCCCAGATTCGCAGCGCTAATGCCTCCGTCCCATTGCTGGTGATGACCGCGTGGGCCAACACCGAGATCGCCATCGAAGCTATGCGCCGCGGCGCTTGCGACTTTGTAATAAAACCCTGGACCAATGAGACGCTCTTGGACAGCATCACGCGCCATGCGCGGCGCGCCGCCGAAACCCGCCTGCGCGAGCGCCGTTACGCATATGAAAAGGAGCAGATCCAGGAGATGTTCCACCGCTTTGTCCCCGGCGAGGTAGCGGGCGCGCCGGGAGTGGAGATCGCGGCCAGTTCGGAGAACCTGGAAGCTGTTGGCGGAGATTATTTTGATGTGCTGCACGCCGGCGCCAAGACCGCCATCTGCGTGGGCGACGTCATCGGCAAGGGTTTCGCGGCGGCCTTCCTGCTTTCCAGCCTGCATGCTTCCGTCAAGCCGTTGCTCAAGAGAATCCCGGAGCCGGCGGAGATGTGCAGCCGCCTGAACGCCTCCATCTGCGAGCTGGATCTGAACGGGCGATTCATCTCGCTGGTGTACGGCGTGCTCGATCGCGAGTCGCGCCGCTTCAGCTACAGCAACGCCGGACACAATCCTCCGTTGCTGGTGCGCCCTGAGAGCGTGACGCAGTTGTCGGCCGGCGGCCGCATCCTGGGCTTCAATGAATCCGCCTACACCACGGAGACCATTCAGCTCCGCTCCGGAGACCGGCTGGTGTTTTATACCGATGGAATCACGGAAACCCGCGACGCCCAGGGAGAAGAGTTCGGCATCCCCCGCCTGATCGAAGCCGCCGCCCGCCACCGCTCCCGCCCGGCACAGGACTTAAAACAAGAGCTCCTGGACGCGGCTCGCCGCCATGGCAACGGGCGCTTTGAAGACGATGCTACTGTGATCGTGATGTCGATCACGTAAGTTTTGGGAGATGCTCTTGCGAGCTAGACTTGTAGACATCCACTACAAGCAACGCCTAACAGGATCCCTTCTGCCTCTCACCCAACCACCACGGCATTTCTCAACCCTGGATTTCCTGAGCAACCGACCCGCGTGGCGGGTTAAAGCGGGAATGAGCAAGTTGGAGAGCTGTGGGATGCCCTGAGCTTCCCAACCCCCAAACCATGGCTTTCCTGAGCGCGCGCCTGAAGACCGCGTGCTGCATACGAGTGATGGACGCGGAGTCGAAGGATCCCGAGAATGTTTCGATTTGAATACGGCATCAAGGCGTTCTCACGAGACAGCCTGGAAAGAATCCCCCAAAGCAACATGGCAGAGGACACACCCTCGGGATCCTTCGACTCCCCCTCAGTCGCCTTGCTCCTTCGGGGTCGCTCAGGAAACACAGGGTTAAAAAAGGTCTCAAAAAACACCAGCATCGTTTGTTCATTAGCAGCAAGCGCGGAATCTCGTTTCTTATCACCCGGCAAATAATCTGCTCCCATTGTGAATTTGGCGAATCAAAGTCTTGAGATAACGGCGAAGTTAGGGTCGCCGTTGTATCATCGGGAATTCTCCTAAACCTTCAAGATTGAGGCCTTCCATGCCGCGCTACGAATATCGCAACATGCAGCCGCTGCCGGCTGCGGAAAAGACGTTCCTGGAGTGGATCCAGAATCTGGACGAACAGTTCGCCAATCGCGAGGTGGATCACCGCAGCGTGGTGGTGCGCAATACACTGCACCAGCTATACCTGGGACGGCCCTACGCGGACCCTGTACCCGGCGCGCCCCTGGCGGAGCAGGCGCTGGTCCACAGCTTCGATCCGCGCAACGCCACGCTCGAGCCGGAATATTACGGCGACGTGGATGCCCGCAAATACGCCGAGCGCAAGCCTCTGATCTGGTTCTGGATGATGTTCGACCGCTCCCCCGCGGGTCTGAACCACTGGCTGGGATACCGCGTGCGTTACATGCTGGCCAGACACATATTCAAATATCTGGGCAAGAACGTGAAGATCTTTCACGGCGTGGAGTTTTCCTTCGGCTACAACCTCACGGTGGAAGACAACTGCGTGATCCACAAATACACGTTGCTGGACGATCGGGGTGAGATCATCATCCACGAGGGGTCCTCCATCTCCGACTATGCCAACGTCTATTCGCACGAGCACGATCTCAATGACGGCATGATTGTTACCAACACCAAGACGGAGATCGGCCCCAAGGCACGCATCACCTATCATGCAACCGTCATGAGCGGCGTGCGGGTGCACGAGCACGGCTTGTTGGGATCGATGGGCGTAGCCACGAAAGACATTCCGCCCTACACCATCGCGGTGGGCATTCCCGCCAAGCCGGTGAAGGTGAAGACCATTGCGCCCCAGCCGCAACCGGCGGGAGGCAAAAGCGGCGCGTGATAACATCGTGGGGTTGGCAGGGTAGAAGAGCGGCCCTTTAGGGCCGCGTGAGCTTACAACGAGTTTCGGCTTTAGCCGCTGCATGCGCAGGGGCTAAAGACCTTGTTTCTATACGACTCATCGCGGCCCTAAAGGGCCGCTCTTCCACCGGCGAACCTCCGTTGCTCTGCAGGTCTCCGTCAAGACGAATCGTTGAAACAGGCTCTAGTGCAATGACACGACATCCCAACCATCCACGACCACGCGTGCTCAGCGGGATGCGTCCCACAGGCAGGCTGCATTTGGGCAACTATGTTGGCGCGCTGCAAAACTGGGTAAAGCTGCAGGAGACGCATGAGTGCTTTTTCTTCGTCGCCGACTGGCACGCCCTGACCACCGATTACGACGACACCTCGCGGCTGGCCGACAACACGCTGGAGGTTGTCCTGGACTTCCTGGCCGCGGGCCTCGACCCGCATAAGTGCACCATCTTCGTTCAGTCGCACGTCTTGCAGCACGCCGAGTTGCACGTCCTGTTCTCCATGGTCACGCCGCTGGGCTGGCTGGAGCGCGTCCCCAGCTACAAAGAGCAGCAGCAGCAAATGCCCAACAAGGATCTCCACATGTACGGATTTCTGGGATATCTGCTCCTCCAGGCCGCGGACATCCTCATTTATCGGGCTGATTTCGTTCCTGTCGGCGAAGATCAGGCGTCGCATGTGGAGTTGACCCGCGAGGTGGCGCGGCGCTTCAACAACTTCTACAGCCTGAATGGAAAGCCGGTTTTTCCCGAGCCGCAGGTGCTTCTCACGCGCTCGCCGAAACTCTTGGGAACGGACAAGCGCAAGATGTCCAAGTCGTATGGAAACACCATTCTGTTGAGCGACCCGCCGGCGAAGGTCGAGGAAAAGATAAAGAACAGCGTGACCGACCGGCCCAAGCTCTCTGACAAAGGAAATCCTGACCTCTGTCCCGTGGGCAACCTGCACCAGATCTTCAGCGATCAGGAGCGGCTGGGTTACATCACTCGCGGTTGCACCGCCGCGACGATCACCTGCGTGGAGTGCAAGGCGCTGGCCGTTCTGAGTGTCAACCAGCATCTGGAGCCCATTCGCGAACGACGGCGCCAGCTCGCCGAACATCCCGAACGGCTGCAGGCGATCATTCAAAAGGGCGCACAGAAAGCCGCCCAGTCGGCAGAGGAAACCATGGCAGCGGCGCGGGAAGCGGTGGGGCTGTTGGGGGTCACTACCGTGCAAACAATCGCAGCGGCGGAGGTGGAAGGCGCCTCGCTGTTGACGGTTCCCGAGGCCGCGGCTCATGCGGTGAATGAACGGGAGAGGCGCGACATTGTGATCCATGCGTGGGTCGAAAAAGTATCCAAGACGTATCCGTTGAGGAAGGATAGGCCGCAAACCTTCATCACGCGCAAAGGACGCAAAGTGGGGGTCCAGACCGCCCGGCAAAGCCAGCCGGGCGTATGGGAATTCAGCTTTGAAGACCGGCCGTTGAACGTGCTTGTGCTGCTCGCGGAGGACGAGAACGGCTATTTGCACGATTATGTCTTGCCGCCCAAGATTCTCCAGGAATACTGGGGACAATTTGAAGGTGAAAAAGGTGAACGTGGCTCAACCGTTCACATCCAGGCAAAGGCGGAGTCTTCTGACCGGACCGTCATTCGCATGGCAGCCAGCAACCTGCCCATACAGGAGTATGCAGGAGCCTACGCCGCCCTGGAGTAGTGCTCGCGGTTCGCTCCTTTCTTGCTATGTTAGGCGTGTAGCATGAAGCGGCTGAGAGTCCGATGGGCGTGCCCAGTCACCGGTCTCTCAGGGTCCAGCTCTTGATTTCCCGATCACGCGCGATCTCGGCGATTGCGGCGATCTCGCTGTTCCGATCACCCGATCGCCCGATCAGCCGATTCTTACCGTTCTTTCCACAGGCCCTCCTGTGCCACAATAAGCAATAAACGAGATGACCGCGTCGTCCCAATCCGTCCAGAGTCCGACCAACGAGTTCCCTTTCGCCGTCACCGTCGGCCAGATTTACGATGGCCCGCTCGATCTCTTGCTGGACCTGATCCGCAAGCAGGACATCGACATTTACGACATTCCCATCGCCAAGATCACGGCCCAGTACCTGGCGTACGTGGAGAGCATCAAGCACCTGGACGTGGACGTGGCTGCGGAGTTTATCTACATGGCTTCGCTGCTGATCCACATCAAGAGCAAGATGCTGCTGCCGCGCGATCCGGAGGCACCGGCGGACCAGGAAGATCCCCGTGAAGAGCTGGTGCAGCGCCTGCTGGAGCACGAGAAATTCAAGAATGCGGCGCAGATGCTGCTGCAGAAACAGCAGATTGAAGACGCGGTGGTCAGCAATCCGTCTCTGAAAGAATTCAAGGACGACGAGGGCGCTGAGCCTGAGCTCGCCGCCGACGTGGTGGACCTGGTCCGCACCTTCCAGCAAATCCTGGAGCGGGCGCGGTCGCGCCCGGTCTTGCAGGTAGACGAAGAAACCGTTACCGTCGGACAGATGATCGAGTTTTTTCGGCGCCGCCTGCTGATGGAGGACCGTCCTATCGGACTGAAGCGGCTGCTGCAGCACATCCACTCGCGCAACGCCCTCATCTCGGCTTTTCTCGCGCTGCTGGAGCTGGTGCGCCTGCAAGCCATCCTGCTGCGCCAGGAGAGGCTGTTTGGCGAAGTCTTGATCAAGAAGCACGCAATGTTTGACACCGTCCTGGGCGAAGGCGCCCTGGTGCGGGATGATTGGAAATGAGACGGTAGTTAGTAATTAGTATTTAGTATTTAGTATTTAGTACTTGGTACGTGGCCAAGGCACCAAAATAATGGAGACGTGAAAGGACGCGCCATCGTTCGGCCCGTAACCCAATGTGTCGGTTCTTAGCTAAATACTAAGCACTAAATACTAAGTACTGAAATGCTCAAAGCCAAAATCGAAGCCCTCATCTACGCGGCGGAAGAACCGATCACGCTCGACCAGTTGGCAGCGCTCCTGAAGGAAGACTTGCTGGCGCTGAAAGCGGCATCGCAATCACCTGCCGTGGAGCCCGATCCGGCGCCGCGCGAAGCCGCGCCGGCCAAAGACCAGAAGCGCCCGCAGAAGAAATCGGAGCGAGCTGAATTGCGGGAGCTGCTCCGGCCGCTGTTGCAGGAGCTGATGGCCGATTACGCGCGCGAAGAACGCGGGATCGAGGTGCGGCAGGTGGCGGGCGGCTATCGCATGTCCACCAAGCCCGAACATCATGACGTGATACGCGCATTCTCGAAAAGCCTGAAACCACCGG
>DATDGY010000196.1:0-57280 GCA_036521855.1 Candidatus Angelobacter sp. | reverse complement strand
TGTTGCAGGAGCTGATGGCCGATTACGCGCGCGAAGAACGCGGGATCGAGGTGCGGCAGGTGGCGGGCGGCTATCGCATGTCCACCAAGCCCGAACATCATGACGTGATACGCGCATTCTCGAAAAGCCTGAAACCACCGGTACGGCTCTCTCTGCCGGCACTGGAAACGCTGGCGGTCATCGCCTACAAGCAGCCGGTCACCGTGCCCGAGATCAGCGACATTCGCGGCGTGGATGCCAGCGCCGTCATCGGCACGCTGCTCGAACGCAAGCTCATCACGACTGCTGGACGCAAAGCCGTCGTCGGCCGGCCGATGTTGTACAAAACCAGCAAGGATTTCCTGCTGCGCTTTGGCCTGAACGACGTGGGCGAGTTGCCCAGTCTGGAGGAATTCGAGAAGCTCGCCGGCGGCGAATTGCAGGAGGAACTGCTGGCTTCCCATTCGGAAGATGCCGCTCTGGCCGACGCTACCGGCGTGCCGGACGAAAACGGCGGAGCGGGGCCGATGGGCCTGGCTGAACAGCCGGGCGATGCGGCGCACGATGAAGCCGGGTCTGCCGGGCCGGCTCATCCCCATGACAATCGCACCGACCAAGCGCCTGGGGATGAGATTGCCCCCGAGAGTAATGGGGGCTGAGCTGTGCCTGCGGAGCGCCTGCAAAAGATCATTGCCGCGGCCGGAATCGCTTCACGCCGCAAGGCCGAAGAGCTGATCACGCAGGGCCGGGTCGCTGTGAACGGGCAAATCATCTCCGAACTGGGCAGCAAAGCCGACCCGGAGCGCGATCACATCAAGGTTGACGGCAAACTTGTTCGCGGCCGGCAGCGCAACGTTTATCTTCTTCTCAACAAGCCCAAGGGTTATGTCACCACGGTTTCCGATCCTGAGCGGCGTCCCACGGTGATGGAACTGGTGCAGAGTGTGGGCCAGCGCGTCTATCCGGTGGGCCGCCTGGACTACGCAAGCGAAGGCCTGCTGCTGCTCACCAATGACGGCGCCCTGGCCAACTATCTCACCCGCGCCGCATCCCACGTGCCCAAGACCTATCAGGTGAAAGTCAGCGGCCAGCCGGCGGAGCAAGACATTCAAAAGCTTCGCCGCGGCATCAAGATCCAGCGCCGGCCAGGTTACGCCGGCGGCGGACGCAGCCCCTACCGAAGCGTCCGCGAACAGACCGCGCCGGCGCAGATCCGCCTGATGAAGGAAGGGGAGAATCCCTGGTATGAAGTCACCTTGATCGAAGGCAAGCACCGCCAGATCCGGCGCATGTTCGAAGAGATCGGCCATCACGTGGAGAAAATCAAGCGCGTGCGCTACGGCCCGCTTTCGCTGGACGTGGAGCCCGGCCAGTTTCGCGAATTGACTTTGGGAGAAGTGCGGTCTTTGCGCCGTCCGCAACGGCCGCAGCCGCGGATTCAGCCCGAACACAGAAAATCGAAGCGACGGAAACCGCCGTCTCGCTAACTGCCCTGCAACCGTGATACAAAATAAAGTCGTCTCATGAAGACCGTCCTCGATCTGATTCCCGAACGAGTGCGCCGCCTGGCTCCCTACGTGCCCGGCAAGGCCATCCGGCAGGCCCGGCAGGAATCCGGCGTGGCCATGATCAAGCTGGCTTCGAACGAGAATCCCTACGGACCCTCGCCGATGGCCATGGAGGCGATTCGCGCGGCGGCCAGCGAAGTGAACCTCTATCCGGACAACGAGGCCGGCACATTGCGCCGCGCCCTGGCCGAGCACCACCATCTTGCCCAGGAAAACATCTTCATCGCGGATGGCTCGCTGGGCATCCTCGACGTCCTGGCCCGCACACTGCTTGGTCCCGGTTTGAACGCAGTCAGCAGCGAGCGATCGTTCATCAGCTATCCTATCGTGACCCGTGCTGCCGCCGCCGAGTACGTCACGGTCCCCGTGCGCCAGCACACCTACGACCTGGACGCGATCGCCGCCGCCATCGCCGTCAATGACAGCACGCGGGTGGTCTTCCTGGCCAATCCCAACAACCCCACGGGAACCATGTTCGATGCCGATGCCGCCGATGCATTCCTGCGCCGCGTCCCCGAGCATGTGCTGGTCGTGCTCGACGAAGCGTATAACGACTTTGCCCTGTATTTCGCCGGGCTACGCGGCATTACCTACACGCGATCGCTCGATCACGTGCGCCGTGGCCGCCTGAATCTTCTGGTGTTGCGCACATTTTCCAAGGCCCACGGCCTAGCCGGGCTGCGCATTGGTTACGCGTGCGGCCATCCGGAGTTGCTCGAATATCTGGCGCGGATCCGCAATGCCTTTTCGGTCTCGGTGATCGCGGAAGCCGCCGCCCTGGCCGCGATGAGGGACGAAGGCCACATCCGCCGCACGGTGGAGAGCAACGCGGCCGGCGCCGCCCGGCTGGCGGAACAACTGGGCGAGATGGGCATCCGCACTGTCCCCACCAGCGCCAACTTCCTCTACTTTGAACTCGACGAAGATGCCGACACCTTCGCCAAACGCATGCAGGCCGAAGGCGTGATCGTGCGCTCGCTGGTTCCCTGGGGCATACCGAATGGCATCCGGGTGAGCATCGGCACGCCGGAGCAGAATGAAGCGTTTGTGCGCGCGTTCAAGAAGGTGGGACGGCAGGCTGTGGCGCCGTAACCTCGACCAGAGAGAGCACGAAGGATTGTCGAAGAGCCTTAGTGTAGTAGCGGGCACTATGAGATAAGGAGAGCAGCCCGTGATCAGACTACCTGGGCTTCCCGGCCGGCCATCATACCCATTCTACGAACAAACATACCAGCACCAGTTAGAAATGGTGAGGCCGTCATCTATGGGTGTGCTTGACGTGCTACCGGTCCCAGAAGGTTATGTGCTTCGACAACTGCAGGATAGCGATGAGCGGCAATACGATGCTCTGTTTCATTTGGCCTTCGAGGATGAGGGCAGGTACTCGGAGATCCTCGAGCGGACATTGAACGGAGGTTTTTTTGTCGTTGAGAACTTGGCCTCGCGCCAGCTTGTGGCCTCGTGCTTGGCAATGCGCGGTAGTAGTTCGCCTCGTCACCCTGAAGCTGGGCAACTGGGCTGGCTCGTAACTGATCCTTCGCACACGCGAAAGGGCTTGGCCACGATCGTCTCCTCATGCGCGACGAATCGGCTGGCGGCGGAGCGTTACACGCAACCATTTCTAGGAACAGAAGACGTCAGAATTCCAGCGATCTCTATCTACCTCAAGCTCGGATGGCGTCCCTACATCTACCGCGAGGATATGGAGTCGCGTTGGAGGAGTATCTTTGGCTGTCTTGGACGCGAGTTCGAGCCCAGCCCAAAATAACTCCACTATCTCCTTGGATTTTCTCCTTTGTGGCCTTCGTGTCCTCTGTGGTTAACTTAGCGGGATGGCTTCGGCAACCTGGACCACCGCCACTACTCTCGGCCGCCACAACCGGCTGGCCGCCGCAGGCATGGTGCTGGTAGCGATTTTCGTGGTGTTCGCGCTCTTTGCTCCCTGGATCGCGCCGCAAGATCCGGCGAAGATCGATCTGCCTTCTCGTCTCCAGCCTCCGAGCGCGGCCCATTGGTTCGGCGCCGACGAACTTGGCCGCGACATCTTCTCGCGGGTGATCTATGGCGCGCGCATCTCCATGTTGGTGGGCGCGAGCGTGGTGGCCGGGTCGTTGCTGATCGGGCTGATCGTGGGGTCCGTCGCCGGCTATTACGGCGGATGGACCGACAAGTTCTTCAGCGTGGTCCTGATGAATGCCTTCCTCTCGTTTCCGGGAATTCTTCTGGCCATCGCTTTTGTTGCATTTCTTGGGCCGGGAATCTTCAATCTGATTTTGGCACTCTGTATCGGCGGATGGGTTGGCTATGCGCGGCTGGTGCGCGCCCAGGTGCTGGCAGTGAAGGAAAAAGAATTTGTCGAAGCGGCGCGGGCGCTGGGCGCCAGCGATTGGCGCATCGTTACCCGGCACATTGTGCCCAACATTATCCAACCGGTGATCGTGCAGGCGGCCATCGGCATGGCGGGCGCGGTTCTGGCGGAGGCCACCATGAGCTTTCTCGGCCTGGGCGTGCCCCCGCCCACAGCAAGCTGGGGATCCATGCTGAATGATGCTCGCGCCCATCTCTTCGACTCCCCGCATATGGTGCTCTTCCCTGCCGTATCTGTCATGCTGGCGGTACTGTCCTTCAACTTCATCGGGGACGCCCTGCGCGATTACATGGACCCCAGATCGCGGATTGAGGCAGGGTTGTAAACTTCAGCTTGGAGGCAAAAACCCTACCGCGGATCGACGCGGATGCGCGCGGATCAGAGCAAAGTCTTTCGGCTTTTCTTTCCACATTTCTGTTTCTTAATCCGCGTTCATCAGCGTAAATCAGCGGTATGGGGTTTGGTCCCTTAGATGAGAATCGGAGTAATCTCTGACACCCACGGCTTGCTCCGTCCGGAAGCCATCGAGCTTTTGCGCGGCTCGGAGCACATCATCCACGCCGGTGATATTGGCTCGCCCGAGATCATTCCCGCTCTCGAACACATCGCGCCAGTGACCGCCATTCGCGGCAATATCGATAACGAAGCATGGGCGCAGCGATTCCCGGAGACTAAGGTCGTGGAGTTGGGCGGAGTGAATATCTACCTTATTCATGACGTCAACGCACTCGACCTGAACCCCAAGGCCGCCGGCTTCGCGGCCGTGATCAGCGGCCACTCCCACGTCCCAAAACAAGAAATAAAGGATGGCGTTCTGTACTTCAATCCAGGGAGCGCCGGTCCCAGAAGATTCAGGCTGCCGGTGAGGGTGGGCCGGCTGGAAATTGGGCGCGATGAGGTGAGCGCAACCATCGTGCGCGTGACCCTGGCCCCGGAAGTATAGTCGGCGGCAACAAACCCCAGGCAAATGGAATACGTCCAGTAGCCACGAGCGGTGCTATTTTCGTCCCGCCAATGCCTCGAACGCCTCAAGAATGACAGCATCTGGGATTAATTCCGGCGTCAGGAAACGCAACATCAGAAGGCCGTCGGTCAGAGCATGAACCACGCGAACAAAATGCTCGGCAGGCATGGGCAATTTCTCCTCGGGGATGATCTGACTCAAGAACTTCGACGCAGACTTGTAGATCTCAGAGTTCTTCCGGACTACCAGAGTTCGCAGATCCTCATGCGTGAGCGCGTAGGCCAGAAATGACGTAGCCCCAACTGCCTGGGCACGCCGTTCGGGTATTGCCGCCAAAACAGCTTGGCCAACAGCCCGCATGCGGTCTTTGAGCGTGGAACCCTTCTTCGCGGGAAGGGGCGGGATGATCGGTTTCCAGCGTGTTTCCGCGACGGCTATGAACAGTTCTTCCTTATTCTTGAAGTTTCCATAGATCGCGCCCCGAGTCATCCCCGCACGGGCCGCGACTTCTTCCAGCGATGTGCGTTCTACTCCTTTTTCCCCAATGATTTGAGATGCTGCCTCGATCAACTGCTGACGAGTCCAATCGCGTTTCTTTCCCTTTGGGTAGCGCAGGCGCGGCGCACTTGGAGGATTCGCCATTGACATTCTCCGTTAACATACACTATTGTATTTTATTCATTAAGGTATTATATTCGCATCACCAGCGCCATACCGGCCAGGAAAAAATGGGACTGATGACGACCAAGATAAGAGGAGTGACTAGGATGCTTTTTCGAATACTGGCATACGGTGGGGGCGGCATCTTCTTGCTACTCAGCGTCGCGCTTGCGTATCGGGCGTTTCGCCAACACATCGTCGCAAAATCGCTCGCCCATCCACTCCCCGAGCGGATCGCGCAAGGGATGTTCGTGAGAATCGGCGGCATCGACCAATGGATTCAGATTCGAGATCGCGAATAAATCTCTAACGTCTGCAAGCTGCGCCGGTCTGTCCTCTGTTCAATCGCAAAGAGCGCCTTGGGTCCAAGTCTGGGTGCGCGACTGCGATTACGAAGGTGTATTCCTGGCGCTCATCATTATTGACTATTGCCAATCTTGCCTCATACTATCCTCAATACCATCTTCAGATTATTCCTGCACAAGCGAGAGGGAGAAAATGCGCCATCAGTCGAGTGTGAGCACCGAGATCGTCCGTGAGACGAAACTCCGTGAACGGCAGCCGGCAGCCGGGCAATACTTGCGGGCGGGAGCGGTGGTTGCCCTGGCCTTTTTGAGCTTGTCAGCCATGGCTATCCAGGGGCCACCAAAGAACACCGCTCCCGGCCAGCGAAAAGCTGTGCAGACTAAGTCCGTCCCCAAGACCGATCAACCCTCAGACCCCGACCTCGCCTGGATGCAGGACGCGCTGCAGAATCCTGAACTGATGGCCGAATTCACACAACTGGTGGAGAAGCTGCAGAAAGGGATTCAATATCCCGGCCCGCGGAACCAGAGCCGGATCTTGCCGCGTCTTGCTGAATCCACAACCTTTTATGCCGCGGTCCCCAACTATGGCGAGACCATGCACCAGGCGTTGCAGATCTTCCAGCAAGAGCTGAAAGAGAGCACGCCGCTTCGGGACTTCTTGCGGAAGAACAAGTTGGATACTTCGGAGCCCGAGATCGAAAACGGTTTCGAAAAATTTTACGAGTTTTCCCAGTATCTGGGCGACGAGATCGTGATCGCAGGCAAGCTGGAGGGCCAAAACCCGAGCGGGTACGCGATCGCCGAGGTAAAGAAACCCGGCGTCAGGGAGTTTCTCCAGAAGATCAACAACGAACTGATTACCACGAAGAGCGATCGTCTGCGCGTCTTCAGTCCCGAGCAACTTGCCGCTGCAGGCGCGGGAGACGCGGCCCCAGGACCGGTGGTGCTGGTCCGGCAGGACGTGATCGCCATTGGTTTCAGCCTGGCTGCGCTGCGCGAGCTTAACGCTCAGCTCGACCAGGGAGGCGCCAAGTTCACCTCCAACGCGCTGGGACAAAGAATCATGCAAGCCTACCAGGGAGGCGCCAGCTCGCTGTTTGCCATCGATCTCCACAAGGTCCTGAACGTGATACCACAGATCACACCGCAGACCAGGATGATCCTGGAGAAGACGGGATTCGCCGACATCAAGTATCTGCTGGGAGAGAGCACGACGTCTGCAGATGGGACGACAAGTCAGGGTGAACTGACCTTCGACGGCCCACGACACGGCGTAGCTTCCTGGGTCGCATCCCCGGGGCCGATGGGCGGTTTGGATTTCGTTTCCGCCAATGCGTCCCAGGCAGGCGATATTCTGCTGAAGAGTCCGGCCCAGATCCTGGATGACTTGCGCGACATGATGGGTGAAGCTGCTTTCGCCAATGTCCCGCAGATGGAAGCCCAACTCAACGTGAACCTGAAGCAGGATTTGCTGAGCAAACTGGCCGGAGAAATCGCCTATGAGGTTGGTACGCCCCCGGCGAATGCAGCCGGGCCCAAGACCCCATCCATCAAGATGATCCTGCGTGTCTCGGATCCAGACGGCCTGCAGCAAACCATGACGAAGCTGCTGGCATTGGCGCCTTTCGAGCGCGGCGAGAGAGAAGAAGACGGAGTAACCTTCCATACTCTTTCCTCGGCATCGGCCGCAGGCGGCCCCGGCTCCGACATCAATTACTTCTTCCTGGACGGTTATCTGGTGATCGCTTCCGATTCAGCCACGGCCAAGGATGCGCTGCGGGCGCATCGCAGCGGGAATTCCTTGGCGAAATCCGGCAAGCTGCGTAACTCCCTGGCTCGCGGCCAATCGGCCAATGCCTCCATTGTGTCCTATCAGGACTTCGGCCAGATGATGGGTTCCATGCTGGCGCAACTTCCCCCGGAGATGCGCCAATTAGGGCCGCTTATCGGAAACATAAAGACCGAGCCGAGCGTGTTTCATGTCTACGCCGAACCAACCGCTTTCCGAGGCGTTAGCAACAGCAGCGTGCAGTCGGAGGCGAGCGTGGCGCTGGTGGTAGCGGCCGTCGCCATTCCCAGCTTGTTGCGGTCGCGCTCGGCGGCCAATGATTCTGCCGCAGTCAGTGCTGTCCGCACCATCAACACGGCCCAGGTTATGTACAACGTCGACTATTCCGAAAATGGTTACGCTGCGAACCTGGCTGCCCTTGGCTCCGGCGGCGGAGATTGCGCTGGAAAAAAGGGAACCGCGGAGCACGCCTGCCTGGTGGATGGCGTTCTGGCCAACCCCAGTTGTATAGGCGGCAAATGGTGCGTGAAGGACGGCTATAAGTTCACCGTACGCGGTGTCTGCCTGCAAGCGAGATGTCTCAACTACGTTGTGACCGCCACTCCTGAGAACGCAAGCGCCGCGGGAAAGAGCTTTTGTTCGACGAGCGACGGAGTAATCCGTTCTCACTCCGGGGCCCCGCTGGCAGCCCCCTTGAGCGTAGCCGAGTGCAAGGCTTGGGCGCCGGTCAGGTAGTTCGATTCCCGCGTTATTGTATTCCGAGGAGACACACGTATCAGAGCACGACTTGAGCGGTTAGCCCCAAGCGAACGAAGTGAGTGATGGCCTGCGAAGTCGTGCCGCAAAAGCCGGACCTAGACCGGCTTCAGCCGCTGCAAGATTTTGCTTTGTGCCGCGCCTCCGGCGCTGGAACCGTTTTCTTCCCTTTCCCACCGCTCCACCACCCACCGCGCGCCAAAGCGGCGCGCCGCGGGGCCCGGTTTCGCAGGTGGGCTAACCTCTCGACGCGCCTCACGGCGCTGTTCCCGGTTGGTGCGCGTCATCTTGGATCGCCCGGAGTTTCCGGTTCAATCAACTACACCGCAACGCCCGCACGTCTCTCCTCGTCCAGACCCGGAAACGATAGAACTGCAATCATAGGTGTGCGCGGTGGGCACGTTCTCGATGCTTCTTCTACTCGATCAGGAGTTGGAAGAAAAAACCTACTGCCTGATTCTTGGATTGGCCAGCGAGTAGAAGAAATCGGTCATGAAGTTCACCACCACGTAGGTCACGCCGATCATCAGGATACAGCCTTGCACCAGATAGTAGTCGCGGTTGCTGATGGCCGAGATGGTCAGCCGGCCGATTCCCGGCCAGGAAAAAATCGTCTCCGTGACAATCGCACCCGCCAACAGCGCGCCGAATTGCAAGCCGACAACCGTCAACACGGGAACCAGCGCGTTGCGCAAGGCGTGTTTGTAGACCACCACGCTCTCGGAAAGCCCTTTGGCGCGGGCGGTGCGAATATAGTCCTGGCCGAGTTCTTCCAACATCGCGGTGCGCACCATGCGGGTAAGGATAGCGGCCAGCGATCCGCCCATCGTGATGGCGGGAAGCACCAGGTGGGCCAAACTTCCCGAACCGGAAACCGGCAGCCAGCCCAGGTAAATCGCAAAAAACAGGATCAAGACCGGCCCCAGGGCAAAATTGGGGAACGACAGTCCCAGCAAACTCACGAAGCTGAGCGCGCGGTCGTCCCAACGATTGCGCCGGCGGGCAGAGCGCACCCCGGCGGGAATGGAGATCAGCAAAGCCACCAGCATGGAGGCGGCCGTCAGTTGCAACGTCTGCGGATAGCGCTGGGCGATGATGCGAGCTACCGGCTGATCGAAGCGCAGCGAGCGGCCCAGGTCCCCGTGCAGGACGCCCTTCCAGTAGTTCACATATTGGCGGCCAATGGGGACATCCAGCCCGTAGGCATGGCGCGCCGCCTGCAGATCGACCGAGGACGCGCCTTCACCCAGCATCTGCTGGATGGGATCGCCTGGAACCAAATGGATCAGAAGGAATACGACGGAAACCACCAGCCACAACACTGGAACCATGTAGAGCAGGCGGATTGATATGTAGCGGAGCATGGTGCAAATTGCCAAAAGTGGCGTTCAAATTCTGGCAATCTTTGGCAGTTCTGGCAATGCCGGCAATGGCCTTAACTAGCCGTCTCCAGCGAACTTGGCTGCCGGACGGTCTCAATCTTCACGCGGGCGATACGCCGCCCTTCCATTTGCAGAACGGTGTAACGGCGTCCACTGTATTCGAAGGCTTCTCCGCCTTTGGGGATCCTGCCGAGTTGCGCCATTACAAAACCGCCCAGGGTCTCGAAGCCCTGGTCGCGCGGCAGAACGATGTCATTTTGGACCTCAAGGTCGCGGATATTGGCGGAGCCGTCAAGCACCACTTCGCCCGAGGCCAATGACGGCGCGGGACGCTGCACCAGGTCGAATTCATCTTCCAACTCGCCTACCAGTTGCTCCAGGACGTCTTCCACGGTGACCAGGCCGCTGGTGGAACCGAACTCGTCCACTACGACCGCGAGGTGCCGCTTGCGAGTCTGGAATTCGACCAGCAGGTCGGCCACGGTCTTGGTTTCGGGAACAAACAGCACCTGGCGCATGAGATGGCGGACCTTAAGCCCTGAGGACTTCGGCGCAAACGGGACGCCGGAAGACAGCCGGGTATACATCAGCCGGGAAAGGTCCTTGGAGTACAGCAGGCCGATGATGTTCTCCCTTCCCTTTTCCGGATCGTAGACGGGCACGCGCGAGTGCTGCTCCTCCACCACCTTGGCCATGGCTTCCTCCAGAGGCAGTTCAGCGGAGAGAGAAAAGATATTGTGGCGGGGCACCATGATCTCGCGCACGGTGAGGTTGCCCAGCTCCAAGGCGTGATGGATCATTTCTTCTTCCGCCTCGGGCAGGACGCCCAGGCGGCGGCTGGCAGTCACGATGAGCTTGAGCTCATCAGGCGAGTGGGCGCCGCCTTCGCGCCGCAGCCGGGAGCCGAAGCCGCGCAGCACCAGGTTGGCCGATTTGTTCATGAAAGCCAGAACCGGGTGGGAGAGGGTCATGAAGACGTCCATGGGGCCGGCCACAGCCAGGGCCACGCGCTCCGCCCGTTCCAGGGCCAGCGACTTGGGCACCAACTCGCCGAGGATGATCAGGAGATAAGCAATGATGATGAACGCCAGTGCGGCGGCGATGCCATGCGCGTAAACCCGGGCGTAGGGGACATTGGCCATCCACGGCATCAGGATGGCGGCCAGGGTGCCTTCGCCGGCCCATCCCAGGCCCAGACTGCACAAGGTAACGCCGAACTGGACTGCGGGAAGGAATACGTCCAGCCTCTGCTGGATCCTGCGCACGGTGCGGGCGCCGATGCGCTGCTGCTCGATCAACTGCTGGATACGCGTGTCGCGGACGCTGACCATGGCGAACTCAGCGGCAACAAAAAAGGCGTTGGCCGCCACCAGCAGGACCACCAGAATGATCCGCAGCAGCACCAGGGTGACCATGGATTGCAATGATACACTGGGAACGACCTTGGGCCTGAGGTCGCAGAAGTTCACCTGTCCTAGGCGCCTTTTGCTTTCCTTTACCCTGAACCAGGGTCTAATTGTATGTTCCCGGCGCGACGGGTTCGCCCTTTTCCTGGAACTTGGTCCCGCCCGCTGGCGTATTAGATACCTGGAACGTATTGGATACCTGGGCCAACCGCCAAGGGGGCTTGTGTGGCAAACGGCAACGGCAAAAACAAGAAGAAAAGACGGCTTTTTTATGTGTTGGGCGCCCTCCTTGTGGTGGCCTTGATCGTGGTTGGCCTGGTCGCGGCCACGCGCGGCAGTACCAAGATCGATCCTTCCAAGCTGGCCAAGGTGGAGAAAGGCGACTTGGCGAAAAGCGTAGTGGCCACGGGAAAGATCCAGCCGGTAACCAATGTGGAGGTCAAGTCTAAGGCCAGCGGGATCGTGCAAAACCTGCTGGTGGACTACGGCGACAACGTCAAGAAGGGCCAAGTCCTGGCAGAACTGGATAAACAACAGATCATGGCCGAGGTGAACCAGCAACGGGCGTCACTGGAAGCGGCCGAAGCCGCGGCCCGCGCCGCAGAGGCCGACCTGGAGCACGCCAAGGTGGATGCTGAAGGGCCTGACGTGCCTCTGCTCAAACGCGCCTACGAGCGCGCCCAGGGGATGGCCAAAGACGGTATAGTTTCGGCCTCGGCGCTGGAAGATGCAGAAAAGAGTTACGAAATGGCGCTGAATAAGCAACAACTGGGCAAGGCCAGCGTGATCTCCAGCGCGGCCAAGCTGAAGCAGGCCCAGGCCCAGGTTTCCCAGGCCAAAGCGCAACTCGAAGAGAAAGAAGAGGAATATCGTAACTCCACCATCGTCGCGCCTCTGGACGGCATGGTGCTCTCGCGCGACGTGGAAGTAGGTGACGCCGTCAGCTCCATCCTCATCCTGGGATCCTCCGCAACCCTGGTTATGACCCTGGGCGACATCCATGAGGTCTACGTGAAGGGCAAGGTTGACGAGAGCGACATCGGCAAGGTTTACATCGGGCAAGCGGCGCGGATCAAGGTCGAGTCCTACAAAGACCGCACGTTTTCCGGCAAGGTCACCAAGATCTCACCGCTGGGCGTGGAGAAGGACAACGTTACTACCTTCGAAGTCCGCGTCTCCATTGACAACGCCAAGGGCGAGCTGAAATCGCAGATGACGGCCAACGCCGAGATCATCCTGGAAGAGCACAAAAACGTTCTCATGATCCCCGAAGGCTCTCTGATTTACGACAAGGATCGCAAGGCATCGGTCGAGGTGCCTGATCCCAACGGAAAAGAGGGCAAAAAGAAAGTTGACGTCACGGTGGGTATCTCAAACGGTTCCAAGACCGAGCTGCTGTCCGGCCTGAAGGAAGGGCAGCAGGTCATTCTCCAATAAATACAACGCGATGGGAGGCATTATGAAAGCAGCACGTTACCTGGGCCTTCTCCTTGTGGCGCTGGCCGTGAGCGCCTTGCCGCTGAGCGCGGCCAGCACCGGCCACTTCGAACGCACGCTGCAGGTTTCCGGTCCGGTCGACCTCGACGTTAGCTCCGGCTCGGGCAATATCACCGTGCACACCGGAGGCAGCAGCAGCGTCAGCATTTCCGCCAAGATTCACGGCTCGAATTCATGGCTGTTTGGGGGAGATGTCGACGAAAAGATCCGCCGCATCGAGAAGAATCCTCCGATCGAACAGCAGGGGAACTCCATTCACATCGGCCGCGTGGAAGATCATGATCTGCTGCGGAACATCTCCATCGACTATGACCTGACCGTCCCGGCGCAGACGCACCTCAGCTCATACACCGGCTCCGGCGACCAGACGATCACCGGCGTACAACTGCCGCTGACCGCCAAGACCGGCTCCGGCAACGTGACTGTGGATGACGTCGCCGGCGACGCCCGCATCAGTTCCGGCTCCGGCGATCTAAAGATCAACGGCGTCAAAGGTACGCTGCGCGCCGAAACAGGCAGCGGCAACATTCATGCCGAGGGAGTTGCCGGCGAAATCACGGCGAGCGCCGGCAGCGGCAACATTGAGATGCATCAGGTGGCGGCCGGGGACATCAAAGTTGAGACCGGTTCAGGCAACGTGAAGCTACACGGCGTCAAGGGCGGACTCCGGGCTTCGACCGGCAGCGGCGACATCCAGGCCGAAGGCGAAGCCACTCACGACTGGCGCCTGGGCGCGGGCTCGGGCAATATCACGCTGCGTCTCCCGGCACAGGCCTCGTTTAATCTGGACGCGCGAACTTCTTCGGGTACGCTGCGTCTCAATCGGCCGGTCACCACGCAAGGCACGATTTCCAAGAACCACGTCCAAGGAAAGGTGGGTAATGGCGGCGTGATCCTCGACGTGCATACCGGCTCGGGCGACATCGCCCTCGACTAAGCAACCTGACTGGGCGGAGTCCGGGCTTCTCCCGGACTGCGCGTGGCAGTCCAGGGTTAACTCGGCGCTTGTCGAACGATTTCTGCTCGGCCTTAGGATGGGAACTCGTCAGTCGAGGTGAGTACCCTGGGCCCTCCGGGGCAAGTCGAGAGCACAGCAATGAAATGCAGGTTTCTTTCAAAAACCAGGGAAAACGGCCACGGATACAGACCCAATCGGGATACCCAGGTCTCGACCTGTAATCCCTGCAACGCGAACTCGTCGTGCCATTTGCGCTTTGACCAGTAACGATATTGGAATTGTCCGTTGTGATGCCGTGCCTCAATGAAGCGGAAACGTTGAGAACCTGTATCAGCAAAGCGCAAGCGGCGCTCCATGGTTGCGATATTGTAGCGGTGGACCCATTTTCTGCCACTGAAACTTGGGGACGGTCAGATAGGTCCGGTCGTTAACCGTGTAGGGCAGCAGAAACGGATCGCCTGTCACCCTCCAGTTGTAAAAGCCAATGAAAGCTCCAAACAGGATTAGAACCCCTGCCATGGGGACCACAACACGCGCAACGACTTCGCCTCGCTCCGTCGCCGGCTTTCGCAAAAGCCCCCAGGCAAGCGCCGCTAAGAAGATGAGGGAGAAAATGGCACCCTCGTACGGCCTGCTGTTCGCAAGAATTCCTATTCCAGCCGCGAACAGGAGCGAATCACGCACCCGCTGATGGCGCAGAATTCGCGAGTACGCTCCGAGCACGAGCGCCCCCCCAAACGCCGCGACTGCGCCACCCCAGTAGCTGTTGATCCAGTAATTTCGCGGCGGGCCGAACTCGATGGCTGCCAGAATGCCGCCTAAGAGGGCCCATCTGGAAGGCACCCATCCTTGCAAAGCCCATGTCAAAACGCCGCAAAAACAGCCCATGCTCACAAGCACCCCGATCCAAGGATGTCCCAGTACTTCGCCCAGAGCCAGTACTGCTCCCTGACCTGGAAAGTACTTAGAGCCATAGGTGGGGAATTGATTCACGTGTAAGGTTTCAAAGAAGACCCACATGGGGTGCGGAGGATTCGCCAGGCGGCCGTGGGCGAAGGTGTCGCCGGCAAGCAAGTAAGAAAACTCGTCATCATTGGAGGGTACCGGGGCCTTCACGAAAGGCAATACACTGAGTCGAATAACAATCACGAGCATTGCCACGCACACTACGGAACCGACTTGGTGTGACCCCAGCCGGCCCCCCCAGCGTTCAATGCGAGCAAAAAAGTTCCCCCAAAGCCTTGGCCAAAGCCAGACAACAATGAACGTGAGAACCACGCCTAGGTCTCGAAGAAGAGGTGGATATTGGTGAGTCTCGCTCATCTGGGCGGTTCCCGCTTAAAACATCCTCCACCGGCGTGTTTAATGTCGGGGGTGGCAATCTCTTTCTCTGACATGTTCTGATAATTCGGAGCAGAATAGCATGACGGCATCGTGATCGAAGAAAAAACCGCTCAACATGTCTGGGATTCCAAGGATTGCTGCCTGCAGGACGAAGAGGCCGCCCGGCCGAATCGTTGCTGAAGCACTGCTAGGTATGGCCGAGGTGCCCGCTCCTTCCGAGACCGGTAGCGGCGACATCCAGGCTGAAGGCGAAGCAACCCACGACTGGCGCCTGGGAGCAGGCTCCGGCAACATCACCCTGCGTCTTCCGGCCCAGGCCTCGTTTGACCTCGACGCGCGAACTTCTTCGGGAACGCTGCGCCTCAATCGGCCCGTTACCACGCAAGGCACGATTTCAAAGAGCCACGTGCAAGGCAAAGTTGGCAGCGGCGGCGTGATCCTGGACGTTCATACCGGCTCGGGCGATATCGCGCTCGACTAAGCTCCTTCCCCCGGGCCTGCCATGCGGAGAGCGGCAGCTCCTCTCCGCGCTCCGCGTGGCAGGCGAAATAGTCAAGGCTTCTTTTCCCAACTAACAAACGGGCCTATGCGAAAGGACGGAAGTCGGGTTCAAATCAACGGTCTCTTTTTTTCTACTTGACCGTATAATCCTTGACTTCCATGCAAGCGCTGTAGGCCCGCCTCAGATCGTCTTGGAGTTGAGCCTGTTGTGCTTGCTGTTGCTGCTGTTGCTGCTTCTGAGCCTGCGTTTGGGCCTCCCTTTTCGTCTTTCGCCCTGCCATGGTCCCGGCCACAGCGCCGATGCCGGCACCCTTCCCGGGGCTTCCGGCGATGGCCCCAATGGCAGCTCCGCCCGCCGCACCTCTGGCCGCTCCTGCAGCGCCTGCGCCCTTCCCAGCGTCGCTTGGGTTCGCGCCTTCCTGAGCCTGGTCTGCGGCTGCAGGTTGTCCGGCCTGCGCCTGGGCCCACTGGTAACAATCAGTCTCATCCTTGAATTGCTGATCCTCGGATTGATTGTTCCTCGGATAGGCAAAGACGTGCAGGGTGGACGCCACGTTGGTGTGGCCACTCTGTGGCGCGTTGGGCTGCGACGGCGCAACCGAAGGCGTGATTTGGCCCCGAATCACAGCCGACAAGCTCAAGAAGAACACGAACGATAGAATCAGTTTCATCGCTTTTCTCCACCCAGCGACTTGGAACTTCGCGCCCAGGTTGCCGGGAGACGCTGCCAAATTCTCAGCCCAGAACCGAAAGTGGTCGTGTGATTGTTCCGGCCGATAACCAGCGCGGCGCGAGCCGGCGAACGCAACGCGCAGTTCAATAGGTGAGCAGTTGGATGCTCGTCGACTTTGGCGATGATGCCTGCTCGTAAAGCTGGTAAGTCGGACGGGCAGATACGCTCAAAATACTAGCTACGGAAGTAGTCGGTGGCGTCAAGCCTTCCTTGTGGTGCCGGTTCACAGGTCTCAGAAAGGAAACAGCGGGCCGGCGACCCTGAGTGACAGCAACCAATTCGTAGGCGCGGCGTTTGGTTTCGACGCCGTGTTTTCGTAGCGGAAGGTGACGGAGAACTTCCCGAACCTCCTACCAACGGCCAAGGCGGGTCGAAAACCGTTCGCATAATCGTGCTGGGGAACGTGATTGAGGTTCGCTTCTTAGCGCGCCTCAATGCTCCTGAGCGGTTCCTGAGGCAACCCTCGCCTGTGTCACACAATCCCACTGAAGCACCCTTTCGGCGGAGGCAATCCAAATGCGAATTGTTGTTGATCTCAATCGATGCCTGGGGTATGCGCAATGCGTCCCTCTCGCGCCGGAAGTTATCAAGCTCAGTGGTGAAGAAGCGCTCATGTATGACCCCAACCCCGACGATGCACAGCGCCTCCGGGTTTTGCGAGCCGCGGCGTCTTGCCCGGTACAAGCGATCCTCGTGGACCAGCTGGACCTAAAAGGGGAGGCGCACAGTGCCCAGCCCGACCAACGGAAACGCCCTTAAGAAAGACGGCCGGATCGTGATCGTCGGCGCTTCGCTTGCCGGACTTCGCGGCGCCGAGGCGTTGCGCAACGAGGGTTTTAGCGGACGCCTGACGATCATCGGGGATGAACCACACGAGCCGTACGACCGCCCCCCTCTGTCCAAGCAGGTGCTGAAGGGCTGGGTGCCGGCGGACCATACCAAACTGCCACGCATGCGCGAGGTTGATGCTGATTGGCGGCTCGGCGTGGCCGCGACCGGCTTGGACCGGTCAAAGAAGCTGGTTCGCCTGGCCAATGGCGATGAGGTCCCTTTCGATAACGTGCTGATCGCCACCGGTGTTCGCGCGCGGCAGTGGCCGAATCCGGCGGAGGCCGCGCTGGAAGGTGTGCATACGCTCCGGACGAGCGATGACGCGGCGCGGCTGCAGGCGGCGTTGGCCGCCGGGCCACGACGGGTCTTGATCATCGGCGCCGGTTACATCGGTTCGGAGATGGCGTCGGTCTGCCGCGAGCTCGGCCTCGAGGTGACCGTCGCTGAGCGCGCCCCGGCGCCGCTGGCCGGGGCCCTTGGCAACGTGATCGGCGCGATCGCAGCCGAGATGCAGCGCGAGGCCGGGGTGGATCTCCGCACCGGTGTCTCCGTCTCGGCGCTTGAAGGAGACGCGGGCGGGCACGTGCGGCGCGCGCACCTCTCCGACGGGAGCACGCTCGACGTCGACTTGGTGCTGGCGTCGCTCGGATCAATCCGCAACGTCGAATGGCTGGATGGCGCCGGGCTGGCCGCCGGCTTTTGGGGTGTTGCCTGCGACGCCGGATGCCGTGTATTCGATATCCACGGCATAGTAACCGATCACATCTTCGTAGCCGGAGACATCGCACGTTCCCCCCACGTGCTGTTCGAGTATCAGTTCCTCTCGATGGAACACTGGGACAATGCGGTCCTCGGGGCCAAGGTCGCGGCGCACAACATGCTGTGCGAGGAGGCCGACCGCCAGGCCCATCTACTGGTACCCACCAACTGGTCGGCCCAGTTCGGCGTCAACATCAAGTCCGTCGGGGTGCCCTCCTTCGGCGACAAGATCGTCTTCACGCAAGGCTCCCCCAAGGACCACCGGTTCGCCGCCGCGTACGGCCGCCGGGGACGTATTATTGGCGCGGTCACCTTCGACCACGGCAAGTGGCTGCAATACTACGAGGCGCAGATCAAACGGTCGGAAGCGTTCCCGCCCGCTCTCGCGGGATTCGATCTTCCCGCCGACATGCGGCCGGTCGCGGCCGACTTCCCGGCGCGAGGCATCCCGACTGCGGCTCCCGATGTCGTCCTGACCGGTCACGACCCGAACCAGCGGCAGGCGGAGTTCCGGCCGAGGCCCGCTAAAGCAGTGGGGGTAACCAAGCGCAAGGCTGCTCAGAATAATAAAGAGAGGAGGAGAGCATCATGACCCCAGAGCAAGCTTTTGCGGAAGCCATGAAGTTCGAAAACCGCCCGAATCCTTACCCGTTCTTCGACGAACTCCGGAAGACGCCGGTGGCACGCGTGACGAATGGCATCTACGCCGTCACCGGGTATAAGGAGATCATCGCCCTGGCCCACGATCCCCGGGTTAGCTCCGATCTTCGCAACAGTGACCTTGTTGCCGCCATTAAGAGCGGGGACAATGCCGAGGGCGCGGCCGAGGTGTCCGAGGCCAACTCCGAGCTGATGGAGAAGTACGGTAAGGACCCCTCGATGATCACGAGCGATCCGCCCAACCACGATCGAACGCGCCGCCAGGCGATGCGGCACTTCGGCCCGCCTCATTCGCCGGACCTGATCCCCAGCATGGAAGCGTACTGCGTTGCCGTCGTCAACGACCTGCTGGATAAAGCTAGGGCCAAGGGCAAGACCCGAATCGACGTCGTCGATGATTACGCTTATCCGCTGCCGGTTGCCGTGATCTGCCGAGTTTTGGGAGTACCGCTGAAGGACGAAGCCCAATTCCACATCTGGATAGGGGACTTCCTGGGTGGCGTCGACCTGGGTCCGGAAGCAGGCACCGAAGAGGGGAAGCGCCGCCTGGCGAAGGGCCGCGCGAGCCGAGCGGAGTTTGCGAAATACATGATCGGGCTCATCGAGAGCGCCGAGAAAAACCCCACCGAGGGCATGATCTC
Source organism: Candidatus Angelobacter sp. (assembly GCA_036521855.1). Lineage (GTDB taxonomy): Bacteria > Acidobacteriota > Terriglobia > Terriglobales > Acidobacteriaceae > Angelobacter. Next base: position 38,176 of record DATDGY010000196.1, on the reverse strand, counting down.
GCAGCTGGTGCACGACACCGGCCCCGACGGACGCATGTCCTCCAGCGAGATCCTCACCAATTGCGCTCTTCTGCTCGTCGCCGGTCATGACTCCACGGTCAACCTGCTTACCAACTGCGTGCTCACCCTGCTGCGGAACCCCGGGTCGATGGATATGCTGCGCCGACGGCCGGAGCTGGTACCCCGCGCCATCGAGGAGGTGCTGCGCCTCGAGTCGTCGGTCCAGTTCTTTCCCAGCCGGTCCGCCTTGGCCGACATTGAGATCAACGGGACGACCATCCCGAAAGGCGCCCCGATCTTCCTTATATACGCCGCCGGGAACCGCGATCCGGAGCAGTTCACCAACCCCGACAGATTCGATCTCGAACGTGAGGAGAAAGAGAGCCTCGGCTGGGGCAGCGGCATCCATACCTGCTTCGGCGGTCCGCTCGCGCGGTTGGAGGTGAACGTCGGGCTTGAAGCGTTCCTTCGCCGCGTAAAAAATCCCAGGCTCGTAGTCGATCCGCCGCCGTACCGGCCAAGCCAGGTCTTCCGCGGCCCGCTGCACCTCTTGGTCGACATCGACGGGATCGGCGACTGAAAAGAGGCGTCATGAAAGCGTTCCAGTTTGTCGAGTGGCAGAAGCCCGGCGAACTTCGTGAAGTGCCGGTGCCGGAGCCGGGGCCGGGGCAGGTCCTCGTGAAGATCGGTGGCGCCGGTGCCTGCCATTCCGACCTTCATATATTGGAAATGGAGGAGCCTGCGGCGGGGACGCGGTCGTTTAAGCTGCCCTTCACCCTCGGTCATGAGAACGCGGGCTGGGTCGCGAAGCTGGGGCCCGGTGCGACGGGGTTCGCGAAGGGAGACCCGGTGATCGTCTATGGTCCCTGGGGCTGCGGGCTCTGCATGAACTGTCGCATGGGTATGGAGAACTATTGTGAGAAGCCCGGAGGTCCAACCCCCGGCGGCCTGGGCGCATACGATGGCGGAATGGCTTCCTACCTGCTCGTTCCCGCGACGCGCTTCCTGGTTCCACTCGGCGCCCTCGATCCGCACGATGCCGCTCCCCTCAGCGACGCGGCGCTCACCAGCTACCATGCCATCAAGCGCTCGCGTCATCTGCTCGGGCCTGGCTCTACCGCCGTGGTGATCGGCGCCGGCGGCCTCGGCCAGATGGCCATCCAGATACTCAGAGCTCTCAGCGCCGCGACGACGATCGTCGCCGTGGACACAGCAGTCGACAAGCTGGAAATCGCCAAAAGAATGGGTGCCGACGAGGGATTGCTCTCGGGCGATAAGGCGGTCGCGCGCGTCAAGGATATGACGCGGGGACAGGGCGCCGAGCTGATGCTCGACATGGTTGGTGTGAATCCGACGCTTCAGATGGCCGCTCAGATGTCCCGCGTGCTGGGCCACCTGACGATTGTCGGTATCGGCGGCGGGGCCCTTACGGTTAACTTTTCCAGCCCGCGGAACGAGTGTTCCGTCGCGTCACCCTTCTGGGGATCGATCCCCGAGCTCATGGAAGTGGTTAGTCTCGCCCAGGCGGGAGAAATCAAGATGGTGGTGGAACACTTTCCACTGGAGCGCACGGCCGAGGCTTACCACCTCCTGCACGATGGCAAGATCCAAGGACGCGCGGTCATCACACCCAACGGGTGAGCCGTGCTCTTACTCCCGTTGTGCTGACGAGTTTGGATGTCGGCTGGCAAGGATCGCATTCGCTGTGAGAGACGAAAAAAGGACACGCACATGACTCGAAGTCTTGGGTTTGACAAACCTCTGTACGTCCTCTCATTTGATTATCGCGGTCCGCTCCTAAGCGCGTTCGGATCGGAAGGCATGCACTCGTCGTGGCAGACGGCGGAGGTCGCGTCTACGATATCGGAAGTCGTACTCTCCAAGCACTTTGTCTACGATGGCTTTGAGGCTGCCTTGGCGTCTGGTGTCCCCAAGGACAAAGCTGCCATCCTGGTGGACGAGCGTTTCGGCGATGACATTCTTCGTCATGCCGCGGAGCGCGGATGTCTGACGGCGTGTCCTGTCGAGAAGACGGGACAAGAGGAATTCGAATTCGAGTACGGTGAAAACTTCGCTAAACATATCGAAGACTTCAGTCCGACGTTCTGCAGGGCTCAGGTGTCTTACGACCCCGAAGCCAGCCAGGATCTGAATCGCCGACAGTCGTCCCGCCTGCGACGGTTATCGGAGTACCTGCACGACAAGAGCAGAAGCCTGTTGATGCTTGAGTTGCTGGTGCGGGCACAGAACGCACGCCCAGAACGAGTCACAATGGAAAAAGAGGCTTACGACCCGGAGGATCGCGCCGCGATGGTAGCTGAGGCTATCCGACAACTGCAGGATGCCGCTGTTGAGCCTGACATATGGAGCATCGAGGCTCTCGACCGAGGCGGGGACTACGAGAAGGTGGTACGTGCTGCTCGCCGGGGCGGCCGTGGCCGCGTTGGTTGCCTCGTTCTAGGCGAGGGCGAGGACGACGAGAAGGTACGCGAGTCGTTGGCGACGGCCGCGGCGGTCCCAGGGTTCGTCGGTTTCGCCGCAGGCCGAAAGATTTTCTGGGGACCGCTCAGTGGCTGGCTGGCCAGGCAACTCACTCCCAAAGCCGCAACGGCTGACATTGGCCACCGCTTCCGTGAGTTTGTGAACATCTTCGAGAAGGGTCGTTACAAGATGGTCGCCTGAGCATTCGGCCCACGTGATGAACGGAAAGTCGTCTTTCCGCGTCTTTTTTCACAGCGGGTCATGCCATCCCCCGACATCGGCCGCTAACGTGTCCGCTTCCCCAGGACCCCAAGACCCCGGTTCATAAACATGAACTCGAGCTACATTCCCCAGCAAGTGTTGTACGACCATCCACGACAGCTCCACCGCATCTTCTCGCACGAACAGAAGCGTGTCTCCGCGCATGGCATCCGTGAGCAACCGCTCGTAAGCCTCCACCTCGTCGCCTAGCGCATGATCAACGGCGGTCATTTCGATGGCCATGGGAACCATTTTGGCTCCAGGCCGCTTCACCCGGACACCTGCCGCCAGTGATACGTCAGGTCCGAGACGGAAGCGAAAATGGTTCTGCTCCGCGCTGATTCTGGCCAGGGGTGGCCGCTTGAGCTTGACCCACACTTCGGTGGCGGTTGTCTTCAAGCACTTACCCGCCCGAATGAGAAAAGGCACTCCGCTCCAGCGCCATGAGTCCACTTCGAATCGCACCGCGGCGTAGGTCTCCACTGTGGAGTCGCGCGCCACTCCCTGCTCGTTACGGTAGCCGCGGAATTGTCCCCGTATCAGCCGTGCCGGCTTGATCGGTGGAATCATTCGAAAGACTTTTACCAGTTCGTCGCGAATCGATTCCGGATACATCGACGTCGGTGGCTCCATGGCCAACAGGGCTACGACTTGCAACAGGTGATTCTGAACCACGTCGCGGATCGCACCCGTCTCATCGTAAAATCTGCCTCTTCCGGCAACCCCAAAGTCCTCCGCCATTGTGATCTGCACGCTGTCTACATAGTTCCGGTTCCAGATCGGCTCGAGAAATGTGTTAGCAAAGCGGAAGAAGACGAGATTCTCGACCGCTTCCTTTCCGAGGTAATGATCGATCCGGAAGATCTGGGACTCCGGAAAAACCGTGCGCAAGGCCGCGTTGAGGGCCTTGGCGGATGCCAGGTCTCGTCCGAAGGGTTTTTCCACAATGATGCGTGCGCCGGTCGCACAGCCGGACTGTTGCAGCGCTTTCGTCACAGCGCCGAACAGGCTGGGTGGGATGGCCAGATAGTGAACCGGTCGTTTAGAGTCGCCGAGTCGCTTGCGCAACGAGGAGAAGGTCTCAGGATCGGCGTAGTCGCCGTCAAGGTACTGCAACAACTCAATCAAGCGTGCAAATGCCGCGTCGTTGATCCCACCGCCAAATTTCTGGATGCTGTTGCGCGCCCGGTCGCGAAGCTGTTCAATGGTCCACCCGGATTTAGCCACACCAATGATCGGTGCGGTCAAGGTCCCGTGTCGGACCATATTGTGAAGGGCTGGATAAATCTTCTTGTAAGCAAGGTCTCCTGTCGCTCCAAAAAACACAAACGCGTCTGACACGGGAGCTTCCGTAGGCCGGCTCTCCATCTCGATGCTAAGTTCCGGAGGCATAGTGGAGAACTGTACTTCGTGGTCATCGCGCCGGCCCGGCCTCGGTCGCAAAAAAGCGCGATCCCGCGGGCACGGTGTCGGTACGAGGACATAGAAGCAGAAGCACGCCCCAGAGTACGGGTTGCTCAGGACATTCTCACAATGGAAAACACCAACCCGTTCATGGGCGCAAAGTTCGGCGTCGACTCGGTTTTCTCGAGGTCCCGGGGAAGCGGAGGTGATCGCGACCGCCCGAGAGGATCGGGCGCTGATCGAACCGATACCGTGGAATCGACGCGCCAAAACATTGACGCCGGCCCCACGCAAGTGAGGCCGGCGTCAGTTTTGTGGATGGTCCCAGTCGGAAGCTGCGGGTTTAATCCTTGTCTTTGTCGAAGTGGAACAAGTCAAAGAGATCGCTGACAGCGGGCATGTTGAGAGGCACATATGGATGGTGGTCACCCATAATCGGATTGGGGAAGTTGTCCCGGCTGCGGCTGGTCAACGGTTTCAAGTGCCAGTTGCGCTCGATGAACTTCACAATCGAGGCGTGGTCGGCATAGGTGTGGCTGACGTGGCCGCCTTTGGTGAAGGGTGAGACGATGAGGAGCGGGATGCGTGGTCCATCGCCAAAAAAGTCCAGCGGCTGCATGAAGCCGGAGTCAAAGTAACCGCCGCCTTCGTCAAAGGTGATGATGAACGCCGTCTCTTTGGCCAGTTCGGGATGCCTCTGCAGCCCATCGAGGACGCGATCGATCAGCGCCTCGAGGATATCGAGCTTGGAGCTGGCGGGATGGCCGTCACCGAAGCTGTCCGGCTTGAGATAGGACACCGAGAGCAGATGGCCGCTCTCCAGGCCGTCGAAGAAATCGACCGCATCCTTGATGTGCGCCGCGCGTTGTACCGGATCACCCATGATCGACGCAGCATATTGGAACGGGTTGCAGATGTCGCAATAGAAGTCGCCACCGGTGCCGATCATCACATCCACCGGATCAGTGGAACCACTGTCGAAACGGGCTGCGGCGTTGTATCCACCGCCGTAGTAAGCCCAGCTGATGTGCTTTTCATTCAGCGCGTCGCCGATGGTGCGCAGCGAAGACGGCGGCACTACGGTACCGGCATTGATGGCCGCGGTGTTGAGCTGGCCATTCGAGAGGAAGCCGGGACGAAGGTTGTTGATCATGTAGAACGTGCCCGGCGCGCAATTGCTCTTGCTCAAGTCCGGGCGCCACGGCAGCGACTTGAGGTAATCCATGATCGGCTTGATGCCGGGCTGAGTCGGATCGCCGCATTCGGTCCAAGCCTTATCGGTCACGAAAGCGGCGTTGGTCGCGCTCTGGGGATTGGGATTAGCAACCTGCGCGGCCGGGGGCTGCGCGGGGAAGTTGCCTACATGAAACCAGGGCTGCGAATCGGCGGTCCCTATCATGATGTGCTGCGCCGCGGTGCCGCCCATGGCCGGCTGGTGGTAATTGTCGCTCATGGTATATTCGTCGGCCAGGCGCTTGAAGAGCGGTGCATCGCCATTCTGCATGTTGAAGAAGCCCATCGAATTGCTGCCGCTATCGTCGCCGCGGGAGATGCCGACGAATGGATAGAGGTCGTCCTTGCAACCCGATGGATTGTCCGCGGTCGCATCCAGAACGCTGCAATCCGATTGCTGCCACATGTGGAAAAGGCGGTGCACCATGTCGCCGGTGTAGCTGTCATAGGGCACTTTGGGGCCGGTGATCTGGAACGAGGTGTTGGGCAGCTTGTTGAAATTCGCGATGCGGGTGTCCGGCTCAGAGCATGTCGCAGGCGGCAGGGTCGGGTCGGCCTGGCAGTTGGTGAGGCCGGTGAAGCCCGTGGTAAGCAGGTCCAGGTCCCCGAACTCGAGTGCCGGCGAGATGGTGTGGAGTTCCGCGGTGGAGAATGTCTTGGCGTCGAACGGCGCCACGGTATCGGCGGGATCCTTCAGGAATTGGCTCAACGTGACTGCCAGCGGCGGGCCAAATCCGACTTCCGGAGTCGGCAGGAACGGCGAGTAAGCCGTTTTGCCCGGGCTGATCAACTGCCGGGTGTCCATGAAGTAACTGACCGGGTTGATGGTCTGGAGCTGAAACTGCGTCGCCAGAGCAGCATTCGGGCCCGGCGAGCCGTCTGAATGGACGATGCCTCTGGAGAGAAGATTCCACACGCTGCCGTGCCTTGGTTCATAGGTGGCGTAGATATTATCAAAGCTGTGGTTCTCGCCGATAATGATGATAACGTGCTTGATCGGCGTTTCGGTCTTCCGGTCATCGGCGCCGGAGCGGTTCTCCTGGCTCCACGCAGGATTGGAGATCGACATCAGCGCGCCGAGAAACAACGCCAGGGCCGCCCTCGACCGCGAATTTCCACGATGAGTCGTAACTACCATGCTTTCCTCCGAATGCTGCTGGTGCAGCGATTTGCAGTTCCGGGAAAGCCTATCCGTCCTATGTTGAAGATTCGTGTCCGCGGGGTTAAGGAAAGATGAAAAGGTCAGTCACAATTGGCCGCGTGGCTCTCTGTGCGCCGAAGCCGCGAACCGCGGCTCTATCGGCCCGCTACCACGCAAGGCTTTCTGGGCTTTAGACGGCCGGGCCGGCTTGGTTGTTTTGCCACCCCAAGAACGCTCCGAGTTCCTCGAGGAACACCCGCCAGGCCGGCTCTTCCGCGAGAAGAATATGATTGCCGGTGTTGAGCGGGACAAATCGTGCGCCGGGGATTTCGGCGGCGAGAATCCGCCCTTCTTCCGCGGGTAAAACTCGATCACGGTCGCCGTGAAAGACGATGGTAGGCACCGAGACCAGGGGCAAGAGATGCCGTATGCTGATCTCGTCGATCAGCGTCATGATGCGGGCGGCATTCTCCGGACTCGCCGAGATCCGTTGCAGATCGTTGAACCATTGGTGTTGCTCCGGTGTCGAGTTCTGAGGAATATAAAACTTCGTGAACATCGACTTGAAATCCGGATTGTTCCTGCCCCAATCCAGCCGCACCAGGGTCTGCAAGGCGCGCCGCCCTGCCATTTGCTGTTCTGTACCGCGTGCGGTCAAGCCGCGTGAGAACGCGCCCACCAGAACCAGGTGACTCACGCGTTCGGGATGGCGTATGGCATAGGTAATGGCTACCGCTCCACCCTGGGACATCCCCAGCAGCACAAATCGGTCCAAGCCTGCCGCCTCAACCACCGTCTCCAGGTCCTGGACCCACAGGTCCAGCGACATCTCCTTCACGTCCCATTGCGAGAGGCCATTGCCGCGTTCGTCGTAACGGATCAGGCGATTGTTTTTTGTCAGCTCGCGGAGCCAGTGTTTCCAGATGGGGCTGTCCCATTCATAGTCCAGATAATTGAGCCAGTTGGCGGCCTTGACCAGGGGATATCCGGAGCCGGCGCTCGAGTAGGCCAGCCGAACGCCGTCACCAGTGACGCAGAATTGGATCTTTTGCCGTGGTGTGGACGCAGCGGAGCCGCTCTCCTCCGCGGGCGCGACCAACCGTGAGCCGATCTCTGAGACCGCTGCGACGAAGCGATACCCCACGCGCGGCACGGTCTCGATGTAAGTCTGGCCAGTGGCGCTTTCGCCCAACGCCTTGCGCAACAGTGACACGTTCTTGTTAAAGTTGTTCTCCTCCACCGTCGCGTCGGGTCAGATCCGCTCCAGCAGATCTTCTTTCTTGATCAGGCGTCCCGCGTTCTCCACCAGCAGGCAAAGGATTTCGAATGCCTTCAACTGGAGACTGACCTCAACGCCCTCGCGCAGCAGCCGGTGCTCTCGAGGATCGAGCTGGAATGGTCCGAACTGATACAGACCCGCGGTCGGTGGCATATCATGAAAAAGTAACAAAAAAGCGAACTCGCTGGAAGGACTTGCAGGTACGCGCCGGCTTCTAATAGGTACATGCGCGCGAGTCGGCGGATTGAATCAAGTCTCAGGGCCGATCCAGGGCATCAATCAAATCAAACAGGAGATAAGACCCATGCCTCAGTTACTTCCCGACCAGAGTTTTTATCCATCAGCAAAAATGGCGATGGAGGCGGCCCCGGAGAAGCTGGCCTATGTGGCCATGCTGAACGAAAAGGCCGGCTCACCCGACGCCATGGCCGTGGTGGATATTGATCCAGCTTCCAAGACGTACGGCACAGTCATCAACCGGATCGACATGCCCAACGCGGGCGACGAACTCCATCACTTTGGCTGGAATGCCTGCAGTTCCTGTCTGTGTCCTCACTCGCCGCATCCGCACATGGAACGGCGTTACCTGGTGGTTCCCGGACTGCGCTCTTCCCGCATTCACATCCTTGACACCAAGCCCGATCCCCGCAAGCCGCGGCTGACCAAGGTGATTGAGCCGGACGAGGTGAAGAAAAAATCCGGCTATAGCCGCCCCCACACCACGCATTGTGGACCGGACGGCGTGTACATGAATGCCATCGGCTCGGCGGAGGGCAAAGGACCGGGCGGAATTTTTGTACTCGATCCTGAAACCTTCCAGATCAAGGGACCGTGGGAAGCCGACCGCGGACCGCAATACCTGGCCTACGACTTCTGGTGGCATCTGGGACATGACACCATGATCACCAGCGAGTGGGGAACGCCGGACATGGTGGAGAACGGTGTGAACCCGGAGCTGCTGCTGGGCGGCAAGTACGGTCATGCGCTTCATATTTGGAACCTGGACAAACGGCGCCACCGCGAGGTGTTGGACCTGGGGGCGGAGTATCAAATGCCCCTCGAATTGCGGCCGTCGCACGATCCTGCGGAAACTTACGGGTTCGTTGGCGTGGTGGTGTCGCTTAAGGACCTCTCGTCCTCGATATGGCTGTGGCATCACGAGGGCTCCAACGGCCACGGCTCCTGGAAACTCCGGAAAGTGATCGACATTCCCGCGGAACCTGCCGATCCTGAGAAACTGCCGCCTCTCTTGCAGGGTTTCAAGGCGGTTCCACCGCTGCTCACGGACATCAATCTGTCGCTCGACGACCGCTTCCTCTATGCATCGTGCTGGGGCACCGGCGAACTGCGGCAGTATGACGTTTCCGATCCCTTCAACCCTGTGTTGACGGGAACGGTGCAGCTCGGCGGAATCGTGCGCCGCCAAGCGCACCCCAAGACTCCGGGGCGCGCGCTGAACGGCGGCCCGCAAATGGTGGAGCTGAGCCGCGACGGAAAACGCGTGTACCTGACGAACTCGCTCTATCGTTCCTGGGATGAGCAGTTCTATCCCGACGGAATTCGCGGCTGGATGACGGTGATTAACGCGAATCCCAGCGGCGGCATGAATCTCGACTCCGGGTTCTTCCTGGAGACGGAGAACTTCCGTCCGCACCAGGTCCACTTGCAGGGCGGCGACGCATCGTCAGATTCGTATTGCTTTTCGTGAGCAGAGGTTGTGATGGGCGATATGACGTTGACAACGTCGTGGTGGGTTCTTTTCGGGTTGGGGGCTTTCCACGGAATCAACCCGGGCATGGGATGGCTGTTCGCGGTAGCGCTGGGAATGCAGGAGCGCCGCCGCGGCGCCGTTCTCTCTGCCCTGTTGCCGCTGGGCGTGGGACATGCGCTGGCAGTGGCCGCGGCCATCGTGGTGGCGCTCGCGGCGGGCGTGGTGCTCCCCGTGCATTGGCTGCGCTGGCTGGTAGCGGGGACGCTCGTTACTCTCGGCCTGGCGCGCTTGTTCCGGCATCGGCATCCGCGCTGGGCCAGCATGCGGGTGGGTGCCGGCGCGCTTACGCTGTGGTCTTTCCTGATGGCTTCAGCTCATGGCGCGGGTCTCATGGTTGTGCCGGTGTTTTTGGCCATGACGGCCACGGATGCCAGCCAAGGCCATCATCACGGAATGCAAATGGCTGCCACCCCGGCGACCGCGTTGCTGGCTACCGGGTTGCACGCAGCCGGCTATCTGCTGGTGACCGCGGCCGTGGCTTTCCTGGTCTTCGAGAAACTTGGAGTCGGCATGCTGCGCAAGACCTGGTTCAACCTCGATCTGCTCTGGGCGGGGAGTTTGGTCGGCACGGGAATCGTTACTGTCATGCTGGCTTGAGCACGCGGGCGTGAAGACATGCAACCTTATATCGCTATCGGACTCGCGAAGGCGGCTCTTGCTCCTGGTATGACACAGCGCTTACCAACCCGCCGGGCCTCCGTAAGGACGCTTGTTTCAGGGTCTGATGCGGTAGCCGGTCTTTCGCACTGTCAGGATATGACGGGGAGAAGCAGGATTCTCTTCCAACTTGCGGCGCAGCTCCGCGATATGCGTATCCACGGTCCGGCTGACGACGGCTGAGGAATATCCCCAGACCTCCCGCATGAGTTGCAGGCGGGAGACGACGGCGCCGCGCGCCCGCAGCAGCGCGAGGAGCAAATCAAATTCTTTTGGAGCCAGTTCCACGGATTGAGCCGCGCGGTACACGGTGCGCTCTGTGGGGTTGACCTCGACGACACCGAAGCGCTCCACTTCCGTCGCATCGCTGACGGCGGTGCGACCTCCACGCGCGCGGCGCAACAGGGCTTCCACCCTGGCTAACAACTCGAGAAGGCCGAAGGGCTTGGTAACGTAATCATCCGCCCCCATGCGCAAGGCCCTGACTTTGTCGGCTTCTTCTCCCTTCGCCGTCAGCACCAGGATCGGGGTTGCATGACCTTCTTGAAGCAAAGATCGCAGGACGCGAAAACCGTCCAACTCCGGCAGCATCAGGTCGAGAATCAGCAGATCGGGATTCGCCCTGGCGAAAGCCTCCAAACCGGCTCTACCATCTTCCGCCGTGTCGACGTCGTAGCCTTCAATCTCCAGATTGTTGCGGAGACCGAACGCGAGATCGCGATTGTCCTCGATCAGCAGGATGCGGCTCACCGTGGTTCCTCCGCCGGCTCCTGCAGGGCGACGCCGTCTGCGGCGACCAGCGGCAGCTCCACAACGAACCTCGCCCCACCACGATCTCCGGTCATCACCGAATACCGGCCGCCGTGCCGCGTGACCAGGTCCTTTACCACACTCAGGCCGATTCCCGTACCCGCAGTTGCCGATTGCCGGTCGCGCTCGAGCCTCTGAAAATGCTCGAAGATGCGCTTGCGATCGGCGAGAGGAATGCCCGGCCCTTCATCCTCCACGAAAATCGAGGCCATGCCGTCGCGACGCTCCAGCCCCACGATGACCACCTGCTGCTTGGGGCCATACTTCAGCGCGTTGTCCAGAAGGTTGATCACGATTTGCCGAAGCGCATCAGGATCCACGTTGGCGCTCAGGCCGGAACACAAACGACATTCGAAGCGCGGCTGGTCGCCATGAATCGCGGATGCGAAGTCATCTACGATTTCATGGATGAGAGGGGCAAGTTCCCGCTCCTCCTTGGCCATGGATTCGATCTTTCTCTCGCTTCGCGAGAACTGCAGAACATTCTCGACCAACTGCGTGAGGCGGCGGGCCTCACGATCGATGATTTCGAGGGACCGGCGATGCTCCTCGTCGGTACGGATGCGGTCCAGCAGCAGGGTCTCGGCAAACATCCGGATCTGGGTCAGCGGCGTGCGCAGCTCGTGGGAAACGCTGGACACGAATTCGTCGCGGAGTTTCTGCAAAGCCATTTCCCGGCGAAGCTGCAAGATGGCCGTCACGATCAAGCCTGCATTCAATGCCAGCATCCCTAAGAAAAAAGGGAGCCGGGAGCGAGGCAGTCCGCCGATGACGATTTGCCGCGCCACCTCGGAATCGATCGAGGTCTCTACCGTGAAGCCTGAGAAGATTCCCTGATAGATATCACCAAACGGCTTGGTGACGGCCCATCTCGGCGACGGCCCTTCACCCAACCGGAAGCGTTCCACTCCGCCGTGGTCGCGAATGCTGACTTGCACGAAGGCGTTGGTCACCTGTCCGTGCCCCAGGGAAGGTGGAACCAGGGGCTGGCGGTTCAACGCAGCCCCAAACCATTGCGTGAGAACAGGAAGGTCAATTTCAAACCCGGCGACCTTCTCCCGCCCTTGTGGTCCCCGCGTGGCCCCAGCAATGAATATTCTGGGAGTTTCTCCAATGGGGGAGCGAATGACTTGTCCGGTCTCGCCATGCTGAGCGGACATCCCCAGCAGACCCTTCCGCAGCCATGCGGGCGCCTCGGCGTGTGGCTCTTCTCCGATGAAGGTAACTTGGCCGGTTGACCGATCCATCTGAAAATAGCTTTTTGCCAACGCGGCGGCGCGTTTCAAGCGTGCGTCCGGCGCTGAGAGAAAGGCTGTCTTAGTCTCTGCGGACAATTCTCCCGATTGCTGGATCTCGTGAGCCACTGCCCCGATCAACGGGTAGTAGCCGGAATAGCCGATTTCGACTGCCGATCTGCGGATCACTTCGTCTGCAACCAGCGCGGAATAATCGTGAAGGACGTTTTCCGCGGTTGCCCGCTGAGAGACATCAGAATAGTAGGCGTGCAGCGCGAGTATGCTTGCGGTTGCCAGGCTGATCAACAACAGCAGGACGATCAAGGCTGTCCGCGAATTTCTGGAGCGCCAGAAGTACGAGACCGTCATTTCAGAGATGCGAGTATAGCACTGGCGGCGCGGGCGCTCCGCGCTTCACCAGCAACTTTGCTTTCTCCTGACATCTTCCTGACAAATCCCGCACAGGAAATTCAATTGCCGTCCACCACAGGGGCCGGGCAAGCCGCTAACGTTTTGAACGCTTGCTGGGACCAAGAGCAAAGGCAAAGGGAGGCAAAGAATGTTCTGCGGCTTGCGCATGGCAGGTTCTGTGGCAACAAAACTATTCCTGGCGTTGGCGTTAATGTGGGCGATTGCCGCTCACGGCCAGGCGTCCAACGACTTCACCAATCTGCAATTCTTTCCCAAGACCATTCCTCGCGATGAGCTCATCGGCATCATGCGGACATTTTCTTTCAGTCTGAACGTCCGCTGCCAATACTGTCATGCGTCCAAAGAGGGAGTCAGCCTCAAGGACGCCAATTTTGGTTCCGATGAGAAGGAGACCAAGAGGACCGCGCGGGCTATGTTGCGCATGGTCGAAGCCATCAATCAGGAATACATCGCCAAGCTGGGCCGGCAGGCGCCGACCCAGGTGCAGTGTGTGACCTGTCACCACGGGCTCGCCAAACCAACAACCATGAATGCGGTCCTCGCCGAAACCCTGGAGAAAAAGGACATTCCCGCGGCGATCGCTCTCTACCGCGATCTCAGAAAGAAGTACTACGGAGACGGCGGATATGATTTCGGAGAAACACCGCTGAACCAGTTGACCGAGAGCTTGCTCATTCAGAAGAAGACGCAAGCGGCTGTAGCCATCATGGAACTTAATGTCGAGGTCAATACGCCGCCCTCGATGTGGAGCTACAACCTTCTGGGGATGGCTCACAAGGCGAATCAGGAAACAGAAAAAGCCAAAGCCGACTTCCAGAAAATCCTGGAGCTGAATCCTAAGGACGAGTTCGCCAAAAAGCAGCTCGAGGAGTTGAACACCAACAAGCCATAATTTCGGAAACCGAAGAAGCGCCTTCTTACCGGCAAGCCATTGGGAATGAAAATCGCGGGCTCGACGTAAAATGAGCGATGTCTTCCACTCAGCCCGCAATTCGCGTCAACAACTGGAAGCGAATTGACGGCGTAGACCTGCTGCGTGGCCTGGCGATTTTCCTGGGTGGTGTTCGTTGAGTTCGATTTGCTGGTTCATAGAAGTGTGCCGCGCGCTACCTCCAATTAAATTCGGGCCAGGCGAACGCCCACTAATCCTGTTCACCGAGAGTTTGCAGGTACGTTTTGCCGTACGGATAGAAGAGTTCCTTGCGGCCTTGCTGCCACGCCGCTTTGAGTTCGGGCGTTGTGATGTCCCAGTCCGGCCGGCATTTCCTGGTAACGGCACGCAGGTCCTGGCGGAGATCTTCGAGAGTGGGCCGGCCGAAGAACCAGTAGCCGTTGTAGATCTTATAAATGACAAGACCGGGCTCGAGGACAATCACGTGGGGGATCATGGGATTGTTGACGGGATCGGTGTATTCGGCGATGTCGAGGTCCTTTTGCACGATACGCCCCGCGTCGGAGAGGAAAGGCCAGTGGGCGTCGACCCCGCTGCGATACTCATTCGTCTGAGTGATATTGTCGGTGCTGATCGTGACCAGCCGGCAGTAGCCAACCTCGAGCTCACGATGCAGTTCAACCAGCCCTTCCGCCTGCCGGCGGTCCTTGGGGCAGAAACCTCCGCGGCTGAGGACGAGAACCATGGGATGTTGTCCTTGGAGGTCGGAGAGCTTGCGGCGTTTCGCGGCGTGGTCGGAAAGCTCATAGTCGGGGAAGATAGCTCCAGGAACAATGTCAGCTCGCATACGAAAATCCTCAAGAGTTGGATGCGCGTCGCCGGGTTATGTTTCGATGTTTGAAGGTCGCTTGTCTCGATGTGATCCGTGGCTGGGTCGGGCCGGACCGATCCTGACGGCCTCACGATCGTGCAAGCACCGGAGGCTGGCTGATGGCACCGGTTGACCCGATCCCACCTACAATATTTCTCTCGCCAGTTCGTCTACACATAGTAGATCGATGAGGCGCTTAGAAAACGGTGCGGCCGGAGGTTGAGGAATGAATCGATCAGATCGCGAGAAGACAACTGCCCTCGAGCACAAAGGACCTAATCCAGGTCTGCTGGCGATGGCCTTTGCCGTTCTGTTCAACGCGGGGCTTTACTTTGTCGTATCCTTCTCAGCGGGCCGTCCACACTTCCCCGGGCCCTGGGAATCCGCAGAGAACTTAACGGGGTACTTTCAAGGACAGCCTCACGCGGTCTTGATGTGCGCGTTCCTCCAATTTGGGTCGGCGGTCCCTCTCGGCCTGTTCACGGCGACCATCGTGAGCCGCTTGCGGTTTCTCGGCGTCGGAGCCGCAGGTGCTCACATTGCGCTGTTCGGGGGGCTCATGACGGCGTTCAATCTGGGCATATCGGCCCTGGTGCTTTGGGTGATGGCTTTTCCCGGGGTCGCGCACGACGCCTCGCTCGTACGCGCCTTGTATTACATGGTGTACGCGGTGGGCGGCGTTGGCTACTCCGTTCCCCTGGGCCTGTTGATGGCCGGCGTCTCGGTCTCCGCCGGCCTCATGAAGCTCCTGCCGCGATGGCTTTTCGTGGTGGGTATAGTGCTCGCTATTTGCGGCGAATTGAGTTGGTTCAGCCTGATCTTCCCCAAGGCGCTGTTCCTTATTCCGCTGACCAGATTCCCAGGCTTTGTCTGGCTGATCACCACAGGGTTCTTGCTCCCGACGACTGTGGCGGCCCGTGCAGAGTCGCGTAGCGTCTCGGCGACCTAAGGAGGAGAGCCCGGCGGTAGCGACCAAAGTCTCTAGCCCCGTCCGCATCTCGTCGGAACACGACGCGGAATGCGGAGGGCCCCGAGGCCTGTGAGCGCGTCTTTCCGCGAACGCCGCTGGATTTCACATCGTCAGGACGACGCGAAATTCTGCTTTGCCACTCATCATGCGAGCGTAGCCTTCAGCGGCTTTCTCGAGCGGGTACTTTTCGATCATGGGGCGGACGCCAGTCATTTCCGCGAAGCGCAGCGTGTCTTCGGAGTCGGTTGGGATCCCGGCCGCCCAGCCCTGGATTCGCTTCTTGCCGAAAACCAATTGAAGGGGCGCCACTTCGATTGCGTCCGGCGGCACTCCCACAACAAGCAGCGTGCCATTTGCCCCCAGGCCGCCGACCAGCCCCGACATCGATACCCCACTGGGCGCGGTGGCGAGAATCACGCTTGCGCCGCCGAGTTTCTGTAGTTCAGCCGCCGGATCCGTTGCCGCGCTGTCGATATAAACGTCCGCGCCAAGCTTTTTCGCAAGCGCGGCATTCCCTGGGCCGCGTCCTATCGCCGCGACTCGATACCCGAATTTCTTGGCAAACTGAATTCCCAGGTGGCCCAGCCCGCCAACTCCCTGGATGGCGACAAGATCGCTGGGCAACGCACCGCCATGACGCAGAGCATTGAACGTGGTAATTCCGGCGCACATCAGCGGAGCGGCTTCGGCGACATCGAGCGATTCGGGCATATGCGCCAGCGCTTCCACCGGCGCCACCATGAATTCCTGATAGCCCCCGTCGTAGCTGATCCCGCAAACCTTTCCATTCACGCAGTTGACGAAATCTCCTCTCCGGCACGGGAGACAAGTGCCGTCCTGGCCTCCATGCCAGCCGACGCCGACACGTTGGCCCTTCTTCCAGTCCTTCACGCCGGCTCCTACCTCGTCGATCACGCCAGCTACCTCGTGTCCGGGCACGCGTGGATACGAAATCCCGGGAAAGAGACCATCCTTGGTGACTACATCGCTGTGACACACTCCACATGCTTGAACGCGAATCCTCACCTGGCCCGAGCCGGGCTGCGGGATGTCACGTTCGACCACTTCGAAGTCCACTCCCGCCTTCGGTACTTGCACCGCTTTCATTTTTGCCATTTTGCCGTTCCTCCTTGATTGGTCCAAACTCGTTTTTCGTCCGACCTCGCTGTCCCCCGTTCCACACACAAGATCGTCGCCTTACTCAGATGCTGACCGAAGCAATTGTGGCTGGACCACAGCCAGGCGCTGCGGCAAAGCTGCCGAGGTGGCAGAAGTCGAGAAGCCTCGAGTGTCATTCGTGACCGGGTCGGATGCCGTTGACTGAGCGGATCGACTGGGGAAACGTTCGGAAGCCACCCCTTCCCCGTTTGACCTTCCTTTCCGCAAAATGTTATAAAAAACGTTCTACTGGGCGTGTTTTCTGGAGGAAAGTACCTCCGGGAGCGGCAGCCAGTGGTCCGACGCGGCCAAGCCTCAAACCACGGTTCTTGTGGTGGAAGCGCGTTTCCGGAAATGCCGGTAAGGGCGTTAGTAAACTCAAAAAACCCACGCTGTTTCGCTTTGTTGGAGGGGGATTCTTATGCACACCAGGCTCGCTTGGGGCCCGATGGAAGGTGTAACTCGCGCACGCTGGATTCTGGCCGTGGTGGCCTTAATCGCAGTACTAGGGTTCGTCCTGCCTATAGCTCACGCTGAAGCCCCAGCCGCGTCTGCGGTTTCGCCGGCCGCGACCACCGCCACCGCCGTCCAGAACAACGGCCGAGCAGTTCCTCCTGCAGGCACTCCCGCGCAAGAACCCGGGGGCGAGGCCAGCCTGAAACTGCCCGATATGGGCAGCGTCACCTTCCTCGGCGGGACCAGCGGCTCCCGGTTGCTCTCCTACGGCTTGATCTTCTGCGGCCTGGGATGGCTCTTTGGACTGGTCATCTTTGTCCAATTGAAGAACTTGCCGGTGCATCGCTCCATGCGCGAAATCTCCGAGCTGATCTATGAAACCTGCAAGACTTACCTGATTACGCAGGGCAAGTTCATCCTGATCCTGGAAATCTTCATCGGCCTGGTGATTGTGCTGTATTTCGGTTTCCTGCAAGGAAATGGCGTCGGGCGCGTGGCCATCATTCTGGCTTTCAGCCTGGTGGGGATCGCCGGCAGTTACGGCGTGGCCTGGTTCGGCATCCGCGTGAACACCTTCGCCAACTCGCGCACAGCGTTTGCCGGACTGCGCGGCAAGCCTTATCCCATCTATTCCATCCCCCTCAAGGCCGGTATGAGCATCGGCATGCTGCTGATCAGCGTGGAGTTGCTGATCATGCTGTGCATCCTGCTCTTCATCCCCGGCGAGTACTCGGGGCCGTGCTTCATCGGCTTCGCGATCGGTGAATCGCTGGGCGCGGCGGCGTTGCGCATCGCCGGCGGCATCTTCACCAAGATCGCCGACATCGGCTCGGACCTGATGAAAATCGTTTTCAAGATCAAGGAAGACGACGCGCGCAACCCCGGCGTAATCGCCGATTGCACCGGCGACAACGCCGGCGACTCCGTAGGCCCCAGCGCCGACGGCTTCGAGACCTACGGCGTGACCGGCGTGGCCCTGATCACCTTTATCGTGCTCGGTGTGCACGACCCCAAGATCAAAGTGCAATTGTTGGTGTGGATCTTCGTAATGCGCGTGATGATGCTGATAGCCAGCGCGGTTTCCTACTTCGTCAACGAAGCCATCGCCAAGGCCCGCTACGGCAATTCCGACGAGATGAACTTTGAGACGCCGCTGACCTCGCTGGTCTGGATCACCTCCATCGTCTCTATCGTGTTTACCTTTGTCATATCCAAGCTGATTATTCCCGACCTGGGCGGCGACGGCACGCTATGGTGGAAGCTGGCAACGATCATCTCTTGCGGCACCCTGGCCGGAGCCATCATTCCTGAGCTGGTCAAGGTGTTTACCTCCATGCACTCGCGCCACGTGAGCGAGATTGTGACCTCGTCGGAAGAGGGCGGGGCTTCCCTCAACATTCTTTCCGGGCTGGTCGCGGGCGATTTCTCGGCTTACTGGCTGGGCATCAGCATTGTGGCCCTGATGGGCGTCGCCTTCTACATCAGCACCATGGGCCTCGGCGGCATTATGCTGGCTCCGGCCGTCTTTGCTTTCGGCCTGGTGGCCTTCGGCTTCCTGGGCATGGGGCCGGTGACCATCGCCGTGGACTCCTATGGTCCGGTCACCGACAATGCCCAGTCCGTCTACGAACTCTCGTTGATCGAGCAGGTGCCCAACGTTCAGCAGGAAATCAAGAAAGACTTCGGCTTCGACGTAAAGTTTGACCGCGCCAAAGATTTGCTGGAAGAAAATGACGGCGCCGGCAATACCTTCAAAGCCACCGCTAAGCCGGTGCTCATCGGCACGGCCGTGGTCGGCGCCACCACCATGATTTTCGCCATCATGATGTCACTGACCGATCGTTTAACCACAAACCTCGACAAACTCTCGCTGCTGCACGCGCCGTTTGTGCTGGGCCTGATCACCGGCGGCGCCATCATCTACTGGTTCACCGGCGCATCCACCCAGGCAGTGACCACCGGCGCTTACCGCGCGGTCGAGTTCATCAAGAAAAACATCAAGCTGGAGGGCGTGGAAAAAGCCTCGGTTGAGGACAGCAAGAAGGTCGTGGAGATCTGCACCAAGTACGCGCAGAAAGGCATGTTCAACATCTTTCTGACCGTCTTCTTCGCCACCCTGGCATTCGCGTTTGCTGAGCCTTTCTTCTTCATCGGGTATCTGATCTCGATCGCCGTCTTCGGTCTGTACCAGGCCATCTTCATGGCCAACGCCGGCGGCACCTGGGACAACGCCAAGAAAGTGGTGGAAGTCGTGCTTAAGCAAAAAGGCACGCCGCTGCATGACGCCACCGTGGTCGGCGATACCGTGGGCGATCCCTTCAAGGACACGTCCTCGGTAGCCATGAACCCGGTCATCAAGTTCACCACTCTGTTCGGCCTCCTGGCAGTGCAATTGGCAGTGTCATTGACCCACGACAAAGGCTCAACGCTCACCAGTGTTCTGGCCGTGGTCTTCTTTCTGATTTCCGTGTTCTTTGTGTGGCGGTCGTTCTACGGAATGCGGATTGGCACGCAAAAGGCCCAGGAAGCCGAAGCCAAAGCGGCGTAACTTAGACGGTTCCGAGTGGCCATAAGCCGATTTGTTCAAACGCCTCAACGCGGGCCTAAAGGCCTGTTCCACCCTGTGACCTAATGTGTCGAATCAGACCGAGGCCCGAAGGCATGCTCCCCCGCCTTTGGAGGGCTCGCAAGCTATCCCGGCGGGCGTCCGGGAACTGAGGGAGTAGGAATATCCGTGTGCGGCGGCGGTCCGATCGCCTCTTTCATCTTGTCTTTGACCTTCTTGGCCAGCTTTTCCACTTCCTCGGCTTTCCGGATCACGTCGAGGGAGAGCGTGTGCTCATTGCTCTTTTCCACGGCCGCTTTCAGCTCGGTGGAGAGCTGGAACAGCTTCTCGGTGTCGTCACGGATGTCCTGTTGCCGTTTCTTGTTGGCCTCACGAACCTGCCGGTCCAGCATGTCTCGTTCCGCCTGCGATTGCTGGCTTTGCGGAGGGCCCAATTGAGCCGCGGCCAGCGCACAGAAGACCGTACTGCCCAGAGTAACCAAAAGGCTCATAACCAGGATGAAGATTTTTTTCACGCCAACCTCTCTGCCGGACTCCGCCATTGATTATAAACATTGTCGGCCTCAGCTATAATCCGACCGACAGGACGCGGACGAACGCAGGATGCAGTTGCAAATACCAATGGAAGACAAATTCGGGAGTATCTGGCACTCTTGGCGCGCCGACCTGATCGAGTGGACGCGCGATCGCGCTCCCAAGCTGATCGTCATCCTGGTTCTGGCATTTGTGTTTGTGCGCCTGCTGGGGATGATCACGCGCCGAGTGGTTGCTTTCAGCGCCAAAAGTTCGCCGGACAGCGCAGCACGGGCGCAGCAGGTGCGCACGGTGGTAGGAGTGGTCCACAGCACGGGCGTGCTTCTGATTGTGTTCTTTGCCGGGATGTCGGTTCTGAAAGACGCGTTCAACATCAACATTGAGCCGCTGCTGGCCAGCGCGGGCATCGCCGGACTGGCGCTGGGTTTTGGCGCGCAGACACTGGTCAAGGACGTGATTAACGGTTTCTTCATCCTGGCGGAAAACCAGTTTCAGGTGGGCGACAGCATTCGTGTTGCCGGCGTGATGGGCAAGGTGGAAGAGATCACCGTGCGGCGCACCACCTTGCGCGACAACGACGGCACGTTGCACATCGTCCCCAACGGCGCTATCCAGATCGTGAGCAACATGACCCGCGACTGGGCGCAGATCACGCTGCACGTAGCCGTGGATTACAGCGAGAACAGCGACCGCGTGGTGCAACTCCTGCAGCAGGTCGCGCAGGAATTCTACCAGGATGCCGCCTTTAAGCAGGACGTGGTGGCGGAACCACAGGTACCCGGCATCGATCGCGTGCGCGGCGTGGAAGTGGATTACGTCATGCTCGTCAAAGTGCGTCCCGGCCGGCAGGACATCGTAGCCCGCGAGTTGCGCCGCCGCATCAAGACCTGCTTCGAACAGAACAAGATCAAAGCCGGCGTTCCGGAGCCAGCATACCTCTGGCGCACTCCGGGCACGGCCGTTTGAAAGGGCGGTTTCGAAGGAGGAGGCATGGATCTTGGACTGAAAGGCCGCGGGGTGATCGTGGCCGCGTCGAGCCAGGGGATCGGGCGGGCGACGGCCGAGGCTTTTGCCCGCGAAGGCGCCCAGGTTGCCATGTGCGCTCGCAACGAATCGACTCTGCGCGAGGCCGCCGGGAAAATCCAGAGCGAAACCGGAGCGGAAGTCTACGCCTCTGCTTTGGACGTAACCGACAGCGCCCGTGTCCAGACTTTTGTCGAAGAAGTCGCCAAACGCTTTGGCAGGATCGATGTCTGCGTCACCAATGCCGGCGGACCTCCGGCCAAGAATTTCCTTTCGATCTCGCCCGACGAGTGGCGCAAGGCCGTGGACCTGAACTTCCTGAGCGTGGTTCATCTGGCCAAGGCGGTGATTCCCTACATGCAGCGGCATCGTTGGGGCCGGATCATCACCATCACATCCGTGACCGTGAAGCAGCCGGTGGCGGAGCTGATCATGTCCAACGCCGTGCGGGCGGCAGTGGTGGGGTTGGTGAAAAGCCTTTCCAATGAATTCGGTAAGGACGGCATCCTGGTAAACAACGTGGCTCCGGGCTACACCGCGACCGAACGCCTCCAGGAGCTCGCCGGGGTACGGGCTCTGGCGGCAGGGACCTCACCGGAGCAGGTTTATCAGAGCTGGAGCGCAGAGATCCCGCTTCGGCGGCTGGGCGATCCCAAAGATATTGCTGACGTTATCCTGTGGCTGGCTTCCGAACGGGCAGCTTACGTCACCGGCCAAACCGTTTTGGCTGACGGCGGTATCTATCGCGGTCTATGAGCTGAGCACCTGTTCCCCGCGTGCCCGAAACGCCGCTGACATCTAACCGGGCCCCGAACAGCATCTCAAGGTTTGGAATGTTTCTAGTTGCACTCTCCCTTCTGCTGGCTGCGGTCTTCTTTGCCGCATGGTACTGGCTGGCGTTGCGACATCAACGCCGTAGAGCCGGTCAAGTGTTGCGTTGGCTCGAAGCTGCCCTGGGCGGCCAAGGACAGGCTGCGGGAGTCCGCTGGATCGCCCGCTCACGGTTCAAAGTGCCGTTGCGCCTCACTTGGGGAGCCTTCCATCGCGCCTCGGTGCTGGTGGACCTGGCGCCAAGCGAAATGCCTTTGGGCTGGCTGCTGAGCAAACTCCATGGACATCGCGAGGTGCTTATTTTCCAGGCCGACCTGGACTTGCCTCCGGCATTCTCCCTCCACGTCCACAACTTCCGCTGGTTTGCGCGCAGCGGCAGAACCGCGCCCAGCGACCGCACTTCCTGGGGAGTCGAGCGCGCGGGTCCGTTTGTGATCAGCACCAGGATGGCCTGGCAAAAAGAGATCTCCACCGCCATGTCCTCACTGACCAAGGGCGATAGCCGCGAGTTTCTCGACATCAGCTTTCAACGCCGCTCGCCCCATTTCTCCGCGACCTTGCCGTTGGAAGCCATCGCCCCGGGATCGCCGATCCGCACTTGCATGCTGTTGGAGACCATGCGCGAGTTGGCCGCCAGCTCATCGGCCAGGCTGTCCTAAGACCGGCTGCGTTCGTCCCGCAAGCATCAGCTCTGTTCCGAAGGCATGACGAAGACAACCTTGCCGGCCCCGCCCGAAGCCACCCGGCCATAGGCCGACGCCGCCTCAGTGAGCGCGTATCGCTCAGCGATCATCCCAGCCGTGAGGGCGCCGGACTCAAACAGTGGCGTAAGCTCAGTGAGGATGGCCGCACACTGCGTCGCGTCGAGTTTCGCCGTGTCCAGGCCCAACAGGGAAAACTGATTGCGATAGAAGGACATAATATCGAGCGTAATCTCTCGCCCTCCCGCAGCGGAGTACACGACATGTCGACCTCCGACGGCGAGCGCTCCAAGAAGAGGTTGGAAGATGCTGCTCCCCACCCCATTGAGGGCCAAGTCGGCGCCCCTGCCGTTCGTCGCCTCGCGCACAACTTTGTCCAAGTCTCCTTGAGCCGAATGGGCCAGCGCTTGGACCTTCCCGGATTCGGACACCCAGTGGTCCTTGGCGTCCTTCACCAATGCGACTATACGGGCGCCCTTTGCATGCGCCAGTTGGATGGCTGCTTGGCCCACCGCCCCCGCCGCGCCGGAGATGATCACCCATTCGCCTTCCTTCAGCCGTCCGAGCCGCATCAACGCCGAAAAAGCGGTCACAAAGGGAACTCCGATTGCTGCCGCCTCTTCCACCGAAAGGTTCTTCGGCCGGCGCGAGACGGCTTGCCGGGGAAGAACCACGTACTCGGCGTGGGTGCCGTCGCGGGTGATGCCGAGGTCGCCACCACTACCCCATACCCCGCTCCCGAGAAGTTCCGCGGGGCCCTCCGCTACATGGCCAGCAAAGTCCCGGCCCACGATCCGTGGCAGGACCGCTTGCGGGAACCGGCCTTGGACGCTGGCCACATCACTAGGGTTGATCCCGGAAGCCTCGACTCTCACCAGCACCTCACCCGGCTTGACCGGCGGAACTGGAACGTCGCTGACCTTTAGATCAGCGATGGCGCGGTGCTCCCGGATGTAGATTGCTCTCATCAGATTTCACCTCAGTGATCCTGCCTATGCAAACGGCTGCCTCGATAACAGATACGCCAACATCCACAGGAGTTGCTTTTCTTGAGCGCATGCTGCCGGCGCTGCTGTTTCCATGGCGACAACGTACTCGCGATCAGCAGCAAAGCTTAAGTGTGCTGACCGTTGGTAACACCTCGTGGACTGCTTTGGATCCGCTATTACACAACTATTACAAATGGTTACCATCCCGCCTGATAGCGTAGAGAATCAAGTAGATTATTCGACCCGGCCGAAGGGGGCCACACACTTGAGCATCTTGAACGATCGTACATTTCGCGAGAAACTCAGTCCCATCACCACATTTTTCATGGTCGCATTCCACGTGGGGGCGGTGGCGGCGCTGTTCATGTTCACGTGGAACGCGCTGATCGTTGCCGCGGTGCTGTTGTGGGTTGCCGGCAGTTTAGGCATCGGCATGTGCTATCACCGGCTGCTGACGCATCGCGGCTACAAGACTTACAAGTGGGTGGAGTACTTTCTCACCATCTGCGCGACTCTGGCGCTGGAAGGCGGACCGTTCTTCTGGGTGGCGATTCACCGCGTGCATCACCAGAATGCCGATAAGGAAGAAGATCCGCATTCCCCGCGCGACGGAGGCTTTTGGGCGCATGCCGGCTGGATCGTTACCGGACGCATCCTGCATAATCGCTCCACCGCTCTGCTGCCGTACATTCCCGATCTGCGCAAAGACAAATTCCACACCTGGATCAGCAAATGGCACTGGGTTCCCATTGTCGTCCTGGGCGCAATCCTGCTGGCCGTCGGCGGACTGCCCTTCCTGATGTGGGGTATTTTCCTGCGTACCGTAGCCGGTCTTCATGCGACCTGGCTGGTCAACTCGGCCACGCACATGTGGGGCAAGCGGCGCTTCATTACCAATGATACTTCCAAGAACAGCTTCTGGGTGGCCGTTCTGAGCTACGGTGAAGGCTGGCATAACAATCATCACGCCCATCCCCAATCCGCCCGTCACGGCCTGGCCTGGTACGAGTTGGATATGAACTGGTACGGCATCTGCGCTCTGCGTATGCTCGGCCTGGCCTGGGACGTAAAGGCCCCCACACTCGAGGCTCTGGAAAAGAAGGCCGCGTTATCGGTTCCGATCGCGGTGAAACAGCTTGCGCCAGCGGCGTCGGGCGACGACTAGAGAGATCGCCGACATCGCGCGTGATCGGGCGACAGGCCGATAAGGCAAGTCTTCCGCCAGCAGCTTTTCTGCCACATCCCTCCAATCCATGAACTCGACGCCGATGCTGGGGCCGATTTCGGCGATCACGGCGATTACGTGCGATGTCGGCGATCTCCTCCATTTCTCATTCCCCGTCCTTCTCCACTACAATTTCTCTAGCCCATGCGCATCACCAGCCGCGCCAAGACGATTGCATTCTTCATCACCATGGGCACCTGCCTGGTGGTGGCGGCCGTTGCCCTGAACGTAAGCTGGATCCTGCTCAACTGGCGGCGCGTGGGTTTGATGGTCCTGGGAATCATTTTCTTTGGGGCCATCATCGCCGGCCTGGTGCTCAACATGATCTTCATGGTGCGCGAAGTGCGCCGCAACGAGCGGCAGGACAGCTTTCTCAACGCCGTAACCCACGAGCTGAAGACTCCGATCACCTCCATCCGCCTGTACTTGCAGACGCTGGAACGGCGCAAGATCGACGATGACCAGCGCCACGACTTCTACCGCCTGATGCTCGAGGACACGGACCGTCTCCTGGGCACGGTGGAACAAGTGCTCAAAGCCAGCGAGGTGCGTCAGCGCAGCGCGCGCAAGAACTGGCAGGACGTGAACTTTTCGGCCGTCACCCGTGAGAGCCTGGAGCTGGCCCGACTGCGGCACGGCCTTACCGCCCAGGAGCTGCACTTCGGCGCCGAGCCTCCCGGCAACGTCACGCTCACCGGGAATCCAGAGGAACTTCGCACCGCCGTCGCCAATCTTCTGGAAAACGCGGTCAAGTACTCTGGCGCGAAGCCGGAGATCGTGGTCGACGTCCTTACCCCGGACATCGACACGGTTTTGCTCCAGGTGCGTGACAACGGGGTCGGCATCCCGCACGCGGAGTTGAAGCGAATCTTCAAGCGCTTCTATCGTGTCAGCCATCGCGGCGCCTACCAGATCAAAGGCACCGGCCTGGGACTATTCATTGTGCGCTCCATCATTCGCCGGCACGGCGGCGATACCTATGCCGAAAGCGAAGGCGAAGGCCGGGGCAGCACATTTACCATCCGCCTGCCCCGCGCGTATCGCGTATGAGCCGGATTCTGGTGGTAGAGGACGAAGGCCATATCGCCCAGGGACTGCGCTTCAACCTGGAAGCCGAAGGCCATGCTGTAGAGGTGACCGACCGCGGCGAAGACGCCCTGAAGCGCCTGCTGCAAAAACGGGAGCAGTTCGACTTGGTGGTCCTGGACGTGATGCTACCCGGCAAAGACGGCTTTGCCGTGGCGGCCGAACTCCGTCGCGCCCACCAATATATCCCGCTGCTGATGCTCACGGCGCGCGGCCGCCCCGAAGATGTTCTCAAAGGATTCGAATCCGGCGCCGACGACTACCTTCCCAAGCCTTTCAACCTGGACATCCTGATTGCCCGCATCGCCAGCCTGCTGCGCCGCAAGGACTGGCTGCGAGCTGCCGCTCCCAGCCCGGAAGCCGGCCAAGCAGCCCAACCCTCAGCTCTGCCCGAAACCGAAATGTTCAGCTTTTTCGGCAAGACTTTCGACTTCCAACGCATGCAATTGCGGGCTTCCGGCAACGTAGTTCAACTCACCCTGATGGAGTCCGAGCTGCTGCGCTACCTCATCAACAACAGCGGCCGTCCGGTCACGCGCAAAGAGATTCTCGAGCAAGTGTGGGGTTTGCACGAAGACACTGACACCCGCGCCATCGACAACTTCATCGTTCGCCTGCGCCGCTACATCGAAGACGACTCTTCGCGCCCCCGCCACCTGCTCACCATCCGCGGGCTGGGATATCAATTTGTCCCGGAGCCGAAGGAATAGAGAGCTTTCATGCTTCTCGTTGGATCTACCGCTGTGCCTGGGCTATACGTTCTTAAACCTTGGGCTTCCTGAGCGAGCCCGAATGAGGCACGACGGGGCTGATCGCTTCCGCGGAGGGCGCTAATAGCGCCTGTCATCTCGTGTATGACGACAACAGCCCGCCGGGTTTGAAATTCAATCTCAGTATGTCAACTTGTAATCGAGATTCACCGTGTCGAACCCTTTACCCGCAATCTTCGCGTTCCACTGTGCGGCAAGAGCCGCTGGGCATGTAGGGCTTGCCGCAAATATCGGATGGATGTTGGCGTGTCCGCGAAGGATCAAGGCTCCCGGGAGCCCGGGCGATTGTCCCGGGGTGTTAGTGGGGTTCGGACACTTGGCGGGCCATCCGCCGAGTTTCGGTCCGGCGAACTGGTACTCCCCCGACGCGCCCACCACCTTCGTGCACGACACGGCTGTGCCTGTTTCCTTGATCGTCATCTGGTATTTGCCGGTAATCTCCCAGTTCGTCCCCAGGTTGCTCAGGTTTCCCTGGTTGGCGAAGCCTGGCGGGCTCATCACAAACTCGACCTCCCAGTGACGGTTGAATTCCGTCATGGTGCCGAGGATGATGAACCGAGCGGTGCCCGTCAAAGTCGCCGCCTGGTTAGCCCCGCAAGGCGTTCCCGCCGTGACATTGCCGCTGGTGCCGCCGTTGGGGATCACCGTGATGTTCAAGGGCGCGGCCCCAAATTTCACTGTGCCCCCGGTAAGCTGAAGTGTGAATTGTGAGAAAGCTGGAATCGATAACAACAATAGGAATGCGAGCGTCAGTCGTGATCTCATTACCCTCTCCCCTTTGATATTGAGTGTTGCGCGGCCCGCTTGCGTTTCACCGAGCAGTGTACTTCATTTCCCTTCAGGCCCCGCTTGGAACTCGCCTCACGACGCAGGGGGCGCCTTCCCAACCCTGGTTACAATTCGTCCACAACCCAACGGAGCTTTCAATAGGCACAGCCTCAGCAAACGCAACACGGTCATTTATATATCGGCATGGATTCCAAGCGATCGTGCTAACCTGCTGAGTTCACGTCAGATCTTAGTTTTTGCCAGGCACAACAGCGGTGTCAGAGATGTTGGCGTCAATACCGAGGGATCATGGAAACTCTAAAGGTTGAGCGAGACTCAGAATTGCTTGGTCTGACCACGGTCACATTTGATCGGCCTGAGGCGTTGAACGCAATTAATTTCAAAATGCATGCAGAACTTCAGGACGTATGCCGCCAACTGCAGGGCGACAGCCAGACACGCGTGGTGATCTTCACTGGAGCCGGCCGGGCGTTCTCTGCCGGCGCTGACCTCAAGGAGGCACCGCCATCGGGCGGCAACGATAGCAATCCGCTCGAAATGCGGCGACGCGCCGGGACGGGGAATGCCACCTCCGCAGCACTAGAAGGGTTGGACCAGGTCACGATCGGGGCAGTGAATGGCCTGGCGATAGGCGGTGCGGTGGTGTTCCTGTCCGCCGTGGATCTGCGCCTGGCAGCGGCAAGCGCGTGGTTTTCCATTCCCGAGATCGATCTCAACATTCCATTCACCTGGAACGCATTACCCAGGCTCATGCGCGAGCTCGGTCCGGGGCGTACCAAGGAACTGGTGATGACAGGAGACCGTTTCTCCGCTCGCGATGCGATGCGATGGGGATTCCTTAACCATGTCACGCCCGATGATGCTCTCTTGCCAACTGTACGGCAGTTAGCAGCGAAGCTTTTAGCCAAGGACCCATTGTCTCTTGCGCTGACAAAATCGACTACGCGAGCGCTGGCGAATATGATGGTGCCTAGCCAGCCCACGCATAGCGATCCCGACTACCTGATGCTCTCCCAGCTGCTCGCCGCAAACAAACGATCCTGAATACATCCGCAGGAGAACTCACCGATTTCCCAACAACGCAAGGTCAATGCTCGCTACGCGAGATTTGAGCGTCATCTTATCGATCTTATAGTTGGGCAGCTTGGGCAGTTCGGCCTCGATAGCGAAATATTTCGGGATTTTGTAGTTGGCAATCCGCTGGCGCAGGAAATCGCGCAACTCGTCAGGGCCGAGGGAAGCTCCCGGTTCAGGCTGAACGAAGGCAAAGCCAACTTCCTGGAAGGTTGGGTGAGCGACGGAAACAACGGCGGCCAGGGCAACCGCTGGATGTTCGCAGATCGCCTGTTCGATCTCAACCGGATAGATGTTGTAGCCGCCTGACTTGAACATCTCCTTGAGACGGCCGACGATCACCAGGTTGCCGTCCTCGCGGATCAACCCAAGGTCGCCAGTACGCAGAAAGCCATCGACTGTAAAAGCCTCGGCAGTGGCCTGCGGATTTTGGAGATATCCTGATGTCACATACGGCGCCTTGATCTGGATTTCACCGGACTCGCCCTGGGCACACGCAGAACCATCGGGGGCAACGATGCGCAAGTCCGCACCCGGAATTGCCTTGCCAATGGTGACCGACAGTACATCCAGGTCATCGGTTTCGTCGGTTTTGGTGATGATGCCGCAGCTCTCGGTCTGGCCGTAGATGGATACCAGGCGCGAACCGCACTGGGCAATCTTCTCCAGGACAGATCGCGACGTGGCCGCACCGCCGAAAACAATCAATTTTACGGACTTCAGGTGATCGAGAGCTTCTTCAGGATTGGCCAGTAACATGGAGAAGTATGTGGGTGATGAGATCATGTACGTCGGCAGTTCGCGGCGGTTAAGCTCGCCCAGGGCTGCCAGATCGACGCGAGGATAAAAGATCACCGTTCCCTCGCCAGCCAGAACGTTCATGCAAACGTTGTTGATGGCTGCAACGTGATTGATCGGCGCCGCGCAAAGGCAGCGGGCCAGCGCTTTACGGCCCATCCAGGCGGCATTGGCCATGGCCGAAGAGACGATCGCCCGGTGCGACAGCATCGCGCCTTTCGGTTTGCCGGTGGTGCCCGAGGTGTAAACGACAACGGCGGTATCTTCCGGCTCCACGGCCGCGCGGGCAGCGGCCAAGTCGGCGTCTGAAATCCCCGCTCCCCGGGCCAGGAAAGCCTGCTGGGAAACAGCGCCCGCCGTAGGCTCGCCGTGGCAGACGAGTGGGACATTTGCCTTCAACAGCGGTGTCAGTTCGCTCGAGTAATCGCGGCCATCGAAGGGCGAAGAGGCAAGGAGCACCGCGGGATCGGAGTCGCCCAGCAGATATTCGAAGTCGCGTCTTTGGTAGCGCGGATTTATACCCAGCCAAATCGCGCCGATCGATACGGCGGCATGCAAGACGATCAGGAAATCGTTGCCAGGCGGGGCCAGCATCGCCACCCGATCGCCCCGTCGAACCCCCTGCGCCAGCAGCGCTTTGGCGTAGACATCCACCTGATCGGTCAACTCGCAGTAGGAAAGCTCGCTATCCGGATCACTGATCGCGCGAGCGGCGCGGTTCCTGTTCGCCACTGCCTCCAGCAGGTCATGGATGGTGCTCCCCGTTGGACGTTCCAAAAGACCTGCCCAGCGATCATCAATTGCCAAATGTTCCATTCTGCTGTCTTGCCGCCCAAATAATACACCTTGGTGTCCCTGCCAGAAAGTTCATCCGGGCGGGCCTTTTGGCAGCAGGAGCCGATCCCTCCGCCCACTCCCTTCGCAAGCTCAGGGTCGCGGGCCTTCGGGATGGGGTGTCGCGGTGGATGGATCTTGCAGGGTTCATTCCCGCTTTGACCCGCGGCACGCGGGTCGGGTGCTCAGGAAAGCCAGGGCTAAGAAAATGTCATGCCCAAGGAGCAGCTTTAAGGAGCGATGTCTTCGGGTTAGCGACGCGCATCCTTTTCAACTGTCGCGACGAGAAGCTTCAATTGCTCGTAGGCGACCGGTTCGAGCAGGATATCGTGGGGGAGGCCGGGCGCGAGAATCACCTTGATGTCGGCGCCGGTCGGGCGCGCAGCAGTGGCAAATTCCTGCGTGAATTCGGGCGGCGCAACATCATCCTGGCTGCCCACCAGCAACCGAATATGAGCGTCGTGCGAAATCTTTCCGGCAAGATCCACCGGCGAAAGGCTGTCTACGGGGTCACGCCATATCGGATTGGGCCTCTTCTTATCCATGTATTTTCGCCAGGCAGTCAGGTCGCAGGGACAGGAAATCATCAAGGCGCCGTTGGCGGCTGCCGGCCAGCGGCCGAGAAGGTTGCCGGTGATAGCTGCGCCCCCGGAATGGCCGACGAGAATGGTCGCGGCCGGCTTGTATCGGGTTTTGAGTTGATCGAGAACTTGCGCGACGGCGTCCACGACCGCGGGCGTGTAGTTGTCGCCGGTGGTGGCTCCGCGCACGCCCGAAGATTGGTCGCCCGTACCGTCCGCGTAGCCCGGACGAAGGAGGGCGGCGACGATGACATTGTCCATCTGCCCGGCAGCCTCGCGCGCAAACACGTATTGATAGGAGGGCGGCGCAAACGGCGAATCCCCGTGAAGCACAAGGATCAGCGCCGGGCGGTCAGAGAGTTTTGAGCTTTTGTAGATCTTGGTTTTGAGGCGGAATCCGGCAGCGCTGAGCCAAAGAGTTCGGCCGGAATTGGAAGCTGCTGCGGGGGAATTCGTTGTTGTCTGCTCAGCGCGACCGGGAACCGGCGACTTGCATACCACAATCGAGACGCACAACAGAGCGAACGCCAGGCGCGCGATTCGAAGAGAGTTGGGCAATCTCTGCCCGCGCGAGCTAGCCAGGCACGTTTTCACGGAGAGAAGTATATCCCTTACTCAGTAGTCTTCGTTGGGTGGCGAGACACGTATCAGGGCACGACTTGAGCGTTTAGGCCGAGGGAAGCACCGCAGACACCGGGGCTGAAGCCCATTCTAAAAATGACATACTTTCGCGGCCATAAATGGTCGCTCTTCCACCACCCGAAATCCGGTAGCGAGCCCAGGTCTTTCAATCTTCAATTTTGGGAATTCCGGCGATTTTGGCAATCTGATGTCACGCCTTGGTCTTGGCCCGCAGTCCGGCGCGCTCTTCGAGAAGCATGATGGTGGCAGCGTAATCCAGATCGTCAAAACCGGCGCGGCTGGCTTCTTCGTAGATCTCGTCGATTTTGGTGAGGCCGGGCAGGTCAACGCCGTTTTCTTTACCCGCGTCCAGCATCAGGTGGATGTCTTTGTGCATGAGCTTCAAAGGAAAGTTGGGCGAGTAGTCCTGGTTGAGGATGAACGGTTGTTTGTACTCGGCCACGCCGGAGCGGATCATGGAGGCCGAGATCAGCTCGAACATCTTCTCCGGGTCCACGCCCAGCTTGCGGGCCAGGGTCAGGCTCTCGCACAGGCCTTCGTAGATGAAGACGATGTTCATGTTCTGCGCCAGCTTGGCGGCCAGGCCCTTGCCGTTGTCGCCCATGTGGATGACCTTCTTGCCCATGGCGCGGAAAAGCGGCTCGGTGCGCTCGATGTTGGCCGGGTTGCCGCCGACCATGAAGATCAATTGTCCGCTTTCGGCGGCGATCTTGGAGCCGGTCATGGGGGCATCCAGGAATTCGCAGCCGCGTTCCTGCAGGCCCTGCATGATTTCCAGGCTGGCGGAGGGCGAGATGGTGCTGGAATCCACGACTATGGTTCCGCTGGAGAGGCCTTCGGCGGCGCCGTTCGCGCCGAACAGGACCTGTTGTACGGCAATGGTGTCAGACACGCAGATCCACACTGCTTCTTTGCCTTTGACGGCTTCGGCAGGCGTGGCCGCGGTGGCGCACCCGGCAGCCTCTCGCGGCGTGCGGTTCCAAGCGGTGACTTCGTGTCCGGCCTTGGCCAGGTTCTCAGCCATGGGCCGTCCCATGATTCCTAATCCTAAGAAAGCGACTTTCATAACCATGGCATTTGAAATTCTCGACACGGCCGGAGTCAAGTCCGGGAGCTTCTTTCGACGGAATCTCTGCAACAGGATTTGCTTGTCGCAGCCGGCGGCGGCTGCGCTCCAAGCGCTGAGGTGCTCCGCGCGATGTTACAATTTTTGGTTCCCTAACCCTGGTAAAGGATTTAAGTCCGATGTCTCAAGTTTCAGCGCCGGCTGCTCCCTCGCCTCAACCATTGGTCATGCTGACTGAGGACGAAATGCTGTTTCGCGACAACGTGCGCCAGTTTGCCGATGAGAGCATTCGTCCCAAAGTCCGCGAGATGGACGAGAAAGGCGTCTTCGAGCCCGCGCTGATCGAGGAGTTCTTCCGCCTGGGCCTGATGGGCATTGAGGTTCCTGAGCAGTACGGCGGCGCCGGCGGCAAGTTTTTTGACGCCATTCTGGCGGTCGAGGAAATTTCCAAGGTCGATCCTTCCGCGGGCGTGATCGTGGACGTGCAGAATACGCTGGTCAACAACGCGCTGCTGCACTGGACCAGCGAAGACCAGAAACGCCGCTATCTTCCCCGCATGGCCGCGAACACCGTAGGCGCTTACGCGCTGAGCGAAGCCGGTTCCGGCTCGGACGCCTTCGCCCTGCAGACCCGCGCCCAACTCAAGGGGAGTGAGTACGTCCTGAACGGCCGGAAACTGTGGATCACCAACGGCAAAGAGGCCGGCGTGTTCATCCTGCTGGCGACCGTGGATCCGGCGGCCGGATACAAGGGCGTGACCGCGTTCATCGTGGAGAAAGCTTTCCCCGGTTTCAGCGTAGGCAAGAAAGAAGACAAGCTGGGCATCCGGGCGTCTTCCACGTGCGAGCTGATCCTGGAAGACTGCCGCGTGCCCAAAGAAAACGTTCTCGGCGAGGTGGGCAAAGGTTACAAGATCGCCATTGAGACGCTCAACGAAGGCCGCATCGGAATCGGCGCGCAGATGCTGGGATTGGCCCGCGGCGCCTGGGAGAGCGCCCTTAAATATTCGCAGGAGCGCAAACAGTTCGGCAAAAGCATCTCCGACTTCCAGGGTATTCAGTTCCAGCTGGCGCAGATGGCCACCGAGATCGAAGCCGTGCGCATGATGGTGTACAACGCCGCGCGCATGAAAGATGCGGGAATGGACTTTGTGAAAGAGGCGGCCATGACCAAGCTGTTCGCTTCGCAGGTGGCGGAGCGCGTGGCGTCGCTGGCGGTGGAGATTTTCGGCGGCGTGGGCTTCACCAAGGACTATCCCGCGGAAAAATTCTATCGCGACGCCAAGATCGGCAAGATTTATGAGGGCACGTCGAACATGCAATTGCAGACCATTTTCAGGCTCCTGTTGGGCAGAAAATAGGCCCTGAGCTTTGGTGTTGGGCCGATAAGCTGTTTAATATCAATGTGTTGGGAGGATGTTACTCTCTCGTCAACAATTCCCGATTGTGTGCGAATATTCAACTGGTTTAAACTACCCCATCTTCCGGCTAAAACCCGCCCCCAGGCAGAAGTATCAGAGGAAAAAGCAGGAGTGGACAGTGGTACAAGACTCCCAAAAGGAGCTGCAAGACCTCAGTAGCGTGCATCAGTTTTACCTTGGTCTGTTGGAAAAAGGCCTGGGGCACACTCTGCCGGTTCCTGCCGAGGTCAAGAAGGCTTCAGAAAAACAGACGGCCGGGGACGTCGCCGAACTGAGTTCGGAGTTGCGTCACTGGCTCGATCTGCTGGATCTGGCTACCACACCGCCGCTGGTGCGTGACGCGCTGAAAGTGCTGCCCAGTTTCGATACCGCGCATTCCCTGCTGCGTTATTTTGCCGGCAAGGCTTCCGTGCGTTCCGGCGATCGCGACAAGACCGATTGCATCATCACGCATCTGTTCCGCAAACCTCCCGACAATCCGGCACAGTGGCATCGCCCGGAGATCGATGCAAACTATTACACGGTGTCGCAAGCGGCGATCGCCTTTGAGGCCGAGTTGTACCGCGCCCTGGCCGACGTTCAGTCCGATTCCATTCCCCAGGAGCACTTGCATCTCCTGCGTGAGTTCGAATACCTCTATCAAGAGCTGGAGGAGTTCCGCCACTTCGATCAGATCATGGATTCCGGCATCGTACAGCGCGTGCGCGAGTTGAAACAGTCGTTGGGCAAGTCTTTCTACCACCCCGATTCCCTGGCCATCGTGGCCGCATGGAACGATGTTTTTGGCCGCAAGTTTGATGTGCTCTTCCACGATGCCACCAAACAGATCAAGACTTTTGCCGAGCATATCCAGAAAGAAGGCGGCAGCATTCTCTCGCGAGTGGATGGCGACATTACCGTTCAGCATCTGAGCCAGGTGGAGACCGGCGAGCTGCTGGCGGAAGACTACCAGTACGCGCAGGACGAGTTCAGGAAGGTCTCGCGCTACCAGAAAGCGGTGGACAACAAGCGTACGGGGGTGCGGGCGCCCGCGCCGGCCGCGTCCTCGGCGGTCGCTTCACCCGATGCGCCTTCGCTGCCGCGCCCAACCATCCCGCCGCCGGAAGGAACTCCGCCACTCGCCGCCAGCGCCGGTGGCGCGGCTGCTCCGGCCCGGCCGACTACGGTTTCGTCGGCCACGGTAACGCCAGAAGTGCTGGCGGTGATGCCGTCACAGGCGGTGAACAACGCCGTCCAGGAGGGCAAGATTCACAGCGCGCGGCAGCAGATCAAAGAACACGTGCGCAGCGCTACGGATCAGAAGCTGGCCCACATGGTCCCCGTCAAGAAGACCAAGCTCACGCTTTCGCCCGCTGAAGTTGAGGCGTACCGCGCCGACTACGAAGGCGAGAAGAGCTTCCGCGCCAGCTACGCCGCCATCATGATGACGATTGTCGCTTATCTCTCGCGCATGATCGTGGAGGTGGATGAATACAATCAGAAGGCAGGCTCCGCTTATCTGTGGAAGCCGCACGCTGATGCCCTGAATTATCTGCTCACGACCCTCGACCGCTTAAACATGGAAGCGCAGCAGTTGATGGCCGTAGCTCGCGCCCGTGGCCTCGCCGATAAAGCCACCGCGCTTCAGGCCTCCATCGACAAAGTCAAGGACTACGGGAAGACCGTCTCTCAGACCTTGCAGGCCGCAGAACACTAAACTACCGAACCGGCACGAAACGCGTTTTCCAGAGGTCAGAGATTTTTCATGCCCCGATGGCCGCCTGCAAGACTGTCTCGGGAGTCCACTCGGCGATGGAGCGCGCAGGTAACAAGTGTCCGCGGCGCATTACGGCCAGCCGGTGACAGATGCCGAATAATTCGGGCAGATACGAGCTGACCACGAGTACGGCTTTGCCGGAACTTGCCCAGGAGGCGATCAGTTCGTAG
This sequence comes from Candidatus Angelobacter sp., assembly GCA_036521855.1. GTDB lineage: Bacteria > Acidobacteriota > Terriglobia > Terriglobales > Acidobacteriaceae > Angelobacter. The sequence goes on along the minus strand of DATDGY010000196.1, from coordinate 2,269 downwards.
ATTTGCGCCTTGCTGCCCACGTCCACACCGCGGGTAGGCTCGTCGAGCAGGAAGATCTCGCAGCCTTGGTGGAGCAGGCGCGCCAAAGCTACTTTCTGCTGGTTGCCGCCGGAGAGCCGGCGGACGGGAGCATCCATGGTTTGGGCCTTCACACTGACGATGCGGGCGCATTCTTCCGCGAGATGCCGCTGGAGCTCCAGGTCGATCCAGCCCGAGCGAGAGCAGGCGGCCAAGTTGGTGAGGGTGATGTTATCGGCGACGGAGAGCGAAGCAGTCAGGCCTTCGCCCTTCCGGTCTTCGCTCAGATATCCGATGCCGGCGGCGATGCGCGTCTTCGGGCCCTGCTGCAATGCCAGCGCTCGGCCGCAGACGGAGATGGTTCCGCTCATGGGATGATCTAGTCCAAACAGCGCGCGCAGAAGCTCGGTCCGCCCGGCGCCGATCAACCCGGCTAGCCCAAGAACTTCACCGCGCCGTAGCTCGAAGCTGGCATGTAGAACCGCCGGCGGCGCGCTCAACTCCTCCACGCGGAGCGCGATTTCAGGATCGGCGAGAGTGGGTGCGGAAGTGGGAACGGAACCTGCGTCGTCAGCAGAACCGCCAAAGGAGGACGGAGCCGGTCTCTGCGCCGGGCTTTGCGCAGAATGTCGCGCAGGAAAGAGCTCGCGCAGCGGACGTCCTACCATAGCCGAGACAAGCTGGCCGTCGCTCACCTGGCTGAGACTGCCATGGAGAACGCTGCGCCCGTCGCGCAGCACAGTGAAAGAGCCCGCGATCTCGCGCACCTCCTCCAGGAAGTGGCTTACGTAAATCACGCTGACGCCCCTGACGCGCAGTTGGCGGATGAATTGAAAGAGGCGTTCTACGTCAGCGCGCTGCAGGCTGCTGGTGGGTTCGTCCATGAGCAGAAGCGAGGAACGCTGGGCGAGAGCGCGGCAAACTTCCACGATCTGGCGGGCGGCAATGGTGAGATCTCCGACGCGTCGTTTCGGCGTGAGTGCGGGATGCGGAAACGCCGCCAAAATCTCCTGAGTTCGCCGGTTCATGGCGCCGCGATCGAGCCAGCCCATGAGTCGCGGCTCCGCTCCCAGAAAAATGTTCTCCGCCACAGAGAGGTGGCCGCAGAGCGAGAGCTCCTGGTGAATGTGCGCGATCCCCAGCCGGCGTGCCTGCAGCGGATCGGCGGGACGGTAGGCGGTGTCTCGGAACACAATGGAGCCTGCGTCTGGCTTGAGCGACGCTGCGAGAATGTTCAGCAGCGTGCTCTTGCCGGCGCCGTTCTCGCCGATCAACGCGTGCACTTCGCCGGGACGCACCGCAAGATGCACGCCGCCAAGCGCCGCTGTGGCGCCAAAACGCTTTTTCAATCCGACGATCTCAAGGAGCGCCGCTTCGGGTTGCACATTCAGGCCAGGCACAAGACGGGGAGAATAAAACAAGCCGGACTCGCTGTCCAGCTCCCCGCCTGGCTAAATCTGTTCTTGGTTCTGATGTCTTAAGAAACAAAAGCCGATGCTCAGCAAAAACTCTTAGTAAATCTGTGGCTCATCAATTTGAAGTACCACGCCGGATGCGCCGATCCGTGAGCGGTGGTATCCTGCGTGTGCGCGTTGGCTCATGAGGCCGGCGCTTGTGAGGGGGAAGGAAGCGAGGCAGGATGGTCGAGTCCTGGAGCCAGTGGGAAGGCCAGGTTGTTAACGGTGAGTTGCACCTAACAAAGTATCTGGGCGGTTCAGAGCAAAGTGCCGTATTCCTCACCGAGGACCACGGGCAACAAGCCGCAATCAAGCTGCTCGCCGCAGACCCAGCAAACGCACAACGCCAGCTCTCCCGGTGGGAACTGGCCCAAAGACTCTCGCACCCGCATCTCATCCGGCTTTTGCGCACAGGACGCTGCCAGCTGGGAACCGTCGAGCTCATCTTCGCGGTTATGGAGTACGCCGAAGAAAATCTATCGCAAATCGTCCCGGAACGACCGCTCACACCACAAGAAGCCCGCGAGATGCTGGCGCCCACTCTAGACGCCCTTGCCTGCCTCCACAGTCGCGGGCTCGTACACCGTCAGCTAAAGCCTGCGGACATAATGGCGATCAAGGACCAACTGAAAATCGCGAGCGATGGTCTATGCGGAACAGGCGAAACAGTTTCCGATCCCAGGAAACTCACGGTCTACGACCCGCCGGAAAAGGCAAGCGGAGGGAGCTCGCCTGCTACAGATATCTGGTCGTTGGGCATGATCCTGGCCCAGGCCTTGACGCAGCGTCTACCT
>DATDGY010000195.1:0-2407 GCA_036521855.1 Candidatus Angelobacter sp. | reverse complement strand
GTTGTCTTTCACAAAACCTCCTTAGATCGCCAGTCATCTGGCGATGTTCTCCGGGACATTCTCCGCCGTGGCCGGCATTGTGACGATACTTTGCGGGTCATCTTTGGTTCATCTGTCGTCTCCCGCGTAAGCGTTTGAAGCCATGGGATATGGAAGTACGGTTTTCCGGCCCCGCCGGCCCCCGGCATTGAGCCATTTGGTCGAGCATTTTCCAATCCAGAAATGAGCCTGATATCAGGAGTTGATTCCAATGCGAGATGAGCCTGAAAAGGCAGGTCGATTCCAATAGGCGATGAGCCTGAATTGGGACGGTTGCTTCGGAGGGTTCCCTTTCGTTGAGTTGTGTGTGGCGCCTTGTGTACAGCGGTGGGCTGCGGCGGCGCGGCGAAGCCGCGTCCGCAGCTGATGTTGTTTGATTTAAGAGAGGAATTCGTGGCGGTGGGAAAGTTGGAAACCTGGTTTTGGTTTCCCACTTTTCCATCCGCCTTCGTCGTCGGCACGGTGGGAATGTGGAAATCCTGCCTGTTGTTGGCGGGATTTCCAAGGGGCTCGTGGAAAGAGGGGGAAGCCTGCTCTTGGCTTTCCACGCTTTCCACAGCACCGCCATTTCCACGGCGCCTGCTGCTCACGATTTGCGGCAGCGCCCCAACAACTCCAGTTTGATTTTCTGCATCCGCCGCGCCGCCTCCGTGTCGCTCATCGCCGATGCCTGCCCTTGCAGCATTCCCGCTGTGATCCCGTCCTTCAGGTGCTTCACCCAGTTCGCCAGTGACTTGAGCTTCTCGTATGGCGTCCGATAGTCCTTGTGACGGTACGTCCGCTTGCGCTTGCCTCGACCATTGACCGTGATCGTGGCATAGCCGCACGGACGATGGAAGTTCAGATAAGGATTGAGATGCGCCGTGTAGAATTTCTGCAGCGCTTCGGCATGCTCCGCCGGGATCGCTCCGTAGCCGATCTGCTTCCGCACCACGGCTCCATTCTTCCCTTCTACCAGAGCATTGTCGGTGCTGCGGTAGGCCCGCGACTTGGTGAACTCCTCCACCAGCAGTTTGTTCAGCAACTTGACCACCGTATGGTTGATAAACTCCGAACCGTTGTCGCAATGGAATCCCATGATTCGAAAGGGAAATTGATGCAGCATCGCTTCCAGAACCGGTATCAAATGCATCTCGCTGATGGTTTCCGTGCAACCCACCACTTGCCATTGCGTCACCGTGTCCACCGCGTTGAGGTGATAGACGCCCGGCTGGCCGTCGTGCTGCCCTTGATGTACGGTGTCCACACGCAGGTACCCGGGCTTGCCTTTCGGATCGGGCTGGCGGCGTTCTCCGATCGCCACATGGCGCGGTTGTGTGTGCTGGAAGCGCACTCGAACCTTCTGGTAGGTCGCCGACTTGCGCAGGTTGTAAATGTGCGACGACGAGATGCCGGCCAACCGCTCGAACCGAGTGTCTTCGTAGACAGCCCAGCCCCGTTGGCACAGGTGCCGCACTGCCGGGCCGGATAGATCTTCGTGCACGGCGTCTACCTCGGCCAGTACCGCAACATCCGTGGCGGTGTAGCGGCGTGGGAAACTGGGCTGCCGGCCTAGTTTCCGCTCGATCTGCTTGGTTTGCGTCCAGCGCTGAATCAGCCGCGTGATCTGCGCCCGGCTCAGCGCTGTGACCTTTGCCAGAAATCTCTTGACTACACCCTTCTGCCCCTTGTTGAGGTGGCCGTACTTCTGTGCCTTCAATACGCTTTCGATGAGCCCGTACACGGATCTCTGCCCCGTTGCGGACCACCTTAGATGCTGATGGCTCGTCACAAATTCTGCCATCTCGTCCAGCGTCAGTTGTTCCAGATTGTTCATGCGGATCGTCATTCATCCGTAGCATCCGACATTCTCGTTTCAGGCTCATCTCGCGTTGGAATCCATTTCCTATTTCAGGCTCATCCCGATTGGAATCAAGCTCTCGCTTCAGGCTCATCCTGCATTGGACAATTCTGCCACCTGAGGGAGCGGTGTCCATCATGCGATAATCGGAGTTCCCCATGAAAGCTCGCGTATTCGTAACTCCGAAGTCCACTGTCCTCGACCCGCAGGGCCAGACCGTCCGCTCGGCGCTCAACGGCCTCGGGTTCGCCGCCATCGCCGAGGTACGCCAGGGCAAGTTCTTCGAAATCGCGCTGGCTGCCGGCACCACGCACGAGCAGGCCCAAAAAGACATCGAGACCATCGCGCACGAAGTGCTGGCCAATCCGGTTATCGAAGAGTATCGCGTCGAAATCCTGGATTGACGCACGGCCCCTATAATAAGGGAATGTGTGGAATCGTCGGTTACATCGGCCAGCAAAAAGCGGTGCCGATTATTCTCGAAGGGTTAAAGAAGCTGGAATACCGGGGATACGACTCAGCCGGTAT
>DATDGY010000194.1:0-2633 GCA_036521855.1 Candidatus Angelobacter sp. | reverse complement strand
ATCCTCCTAATGGATTGTATCCCGTGCGAGGCTTTGGACAGAAGTATGTTACATCGGCGGCTCAAAGCGGTAGCCGATGTCGCGGATGGTTTGGATGAAGACCGGGTGGTGGGGATCGGGCTCGATTTTGGCGCGTAACGTGGCCACGCAGCGGTCGATGCTGCGCGGCGTCACAATCGCGGAATATCCCCAAACGGCGTTCAGAATATCGTTGCGGGCAAGCGCCCGGCCGGGCCGCGCGGTGAAATGCGCGAGCAGCTTGAATTCCTTGGCCGTCAGCTCCACTTCGCGGCCATGCCGGTACAGGCGGTGGGCGGCCAGATTCAATTCGAATTCGCCAAAGCGGTAAAGGGAAGTCTGTTTCGCCTTGCTGCGCCGCAGGAATGCGTTGGCGCGAGCCAGTAGCTCGCCCAGGCGGAAAGGTTTGGTGATGTAGTCGTCGGCCCCGAGGTTCAGGCCGAGGATGATATCGGCCTCCTGCCCCTTAGCCCAAGTTCGTCACTGAACCCCCCAAAAATCGGCTAAGTCCTTTGAAATCATTTCAGGCTACCGCGAAGTCTGCACTACATTGCTGATTGATTTGAAACTGAGTGGGCAGCTCGATTCCAAGCTGGCTCAGCAGCTTTTGCTGGGCAGTGGTCGGTTCGGTGATGCGCCGCAGGTGAATCTCGCGGCCGTCGGTGGTCGGCAGGATTATGTCGGCGCTCTGCAGCGTGCTCAGCTCCCCCAGCGCTCGCTGCGCGGACCATTCCGATGAGCTGCGCCGCAGTAGGTGCTTCAGGGTCACCCATAGTGCGTAGCCGAGAAACGCGACCATTACGTGCGCCTTCACGCGCGGTTCGCGCTGATGATATAGCGGCCGGATGGACAGCTCGCTTTTCAACGCGCGGAACGAAGCTTCCACTTCGGTCAACTGCATGTATTTTTCCCACAACTCCGAGGCAGTCGCCGCCGACAGATTCGTCCGCAAGAGATACGCGCCCTCGCGAGCCTCGCGCCACTGTTGCTGCCCGGACTTCCGCACCCATTCCACCCGCAGTTGCCCGGACTCTTGTTTCACCTCCACGGTGTACAAATCCGCAACGTGAGGATGCGAGGCCAGGAGGCGTCCGATCCGGATATGAATCTTATCGCGATTCTTCAGCCGGCCTGCTTTCACCTGCTTCTTCAAATTATCGAGCGCCGCTTCGAGGCGCGTCGCGAATCGATTCCGGATCGCCTGCTCTTTCTTCTGCCGGCCTTCCGTCTTGCACAAGATGAACGTCTCCTGTCCTTCCGGGGTCGGAATCAGTTTCACCTGCACCTCATCGCGCACTTGCTCCCAGTTGGCTTTCTCTGCCAAGTGCGACTCGAATTCCTTCATCTTGCTCCGCGGCGTGCCCACCAGGTACTGCCCCTCCCGCTTGCGGATCGCCGCCAGATTGGCTTCGCTGACGATGCCGCGATCCATCACCCAGATCCGGCGTGCCTTTCCATACTTGCGCTCCACTATGCGCAGCATGACTTCCATCGTTGTCACATCCGCGCGGTTTCCGTTGAATACCTCATAGCTGCAAGGAAAGCCCTCGGCATTGACGATCAAAGCCAACACCAGTTGCAGGCAGTCGGGACGATGATCCCGCGAATATCCGCGCCGCATCATGGGATTGGCGCCCGCGTCGCCCTCCACGTAGGTGCTGGTCAGGTCATACAGCATCACATCGAACTCGGCCGCAAACAACTCGCCATAACGTTGCTTGAGATGCTGTTCCAGCTTGGTCTTCTGTGGCAACGTGTGGTCCAGACAGCGGTACAGCCGCGTGTCGTTGATCTTGCCTTCTTCGATGTGCAAGATGTCGCCCAACGCCGTGGCCGGATACCACCGCTGCTCCAGTGCCAACTCGCTGCCCGGCGCGCACAGCCGGTTGATCGCCAGGATCGCCGCTACCTGCGACCACGGCACGTCGGCACCGTCCGTATCGAGGGTGCTTTGAAAGAACTCGTCCAGCTTCAGGCGCCGCCATAGTTCCCAACCCAGGTAACAGGGACCTAACTGCCGCGTTCTCTCCAGCCGAACCTTTTGCAGAAGCACCTGCGCCACGTTGGTCTCCTCCGCTGGCAGCTCCACGTCGGACGGGAACAACTTCAACTGCGTGCTCTCGCCCTGCCCATTGAAGACCTCGATGGTCTTGAGCCATCGGGCTTGCGCCGAATCGTTCAGTTCCCCGAGATAACACAGCCTCCGTTGCCGCGGCCCCTCTGGCGTACGCACCGTCTCGACCAGCGACCAGTAGCGGTGCTCCTTGCCGTCCTTGCTCCGCCGGTGCGCTCGCAAAAACATTCCTGCATGATCTTGTCATGGAATCCGTGGGCCTTCAAGAGGGTAGGTCTGCACTACATCGCTGGTCCAGAATCCACCTCAATCCGCTCAATCGCTTACCGCGACGCGGGGCCTGAAAATCGCGGGAATCAGTGGTTCAGTGACGAACTTGGGTTAACCGCAATACTGTTCACTTAACAATCCTCACCCGCTTGGCGAAATCGATTCGACGCGTGCGGTGGCGCCCACGTGGTCGCAAAGGGTAGCTGCTCATCTTGCGCTTGATGCCGCGTGGGTTGATCCGATTGCGGCTGGAAACCACCCGCTCCTCAAG
>DATDGY010000193.1:0-2654 GCA_036521855.1 Candidatus Angelobacter sp. | reverse complement strand
CTCCGCCGCGCCAGACGTTCCAGGACAGTTCTTTGTTCGAGACTCAGTTCTACCCGGGGTGCGATCCGCATACTGGCTTCCTCCACAGTATATGGACGCACGTCAAATATAATCGTTACCAATTATGACGCACTACACTAGTGACGCCATTCGGAACGCCCTCAGACAACTATAATGCTGGCCATGCTGAAAACCATTCTTGCGCTTCTCTTAGTGCTGAGGTGTGCCGGGGCGCCGGCCCAGGACAAGAAGCCCGCCTGGGCCTTCAAATTCGAGGACTATGCAGTAACGAAAGTGTTCCAGGGCAAGCCGGCGCCGCCCATCCTGGCAACGGAGGCCCACAGGCTATTCCGCACCATGATCCGCCAGGGCGCCGCCAAAGGCCCGAACTTCGCCGGCCAATACGCCATCGCCGAGTGGGGCTGCGGCTCAAGTTGCATGTCGATGGCGGTGGTGGATGCGGCGGCCGGGCATGTTTACGATCCGCCTTTTCACAGTCTTGTGATGTTCAGCACCGCCCACCCACGCGACTACCAAGGTCCAGTCTACCGGTTGAAGAGCCGGCTGCTTATCGCCGATGGCTGCCCTGACGAGGACGAAACGAAATGCGGGACGTTTTACTACGAGTGGACGAACAATCAGTTCAAGCTGCTTCGCTTCGATCCCCAGCCCCAAGCGAACAAGTAAGCGCGCATGACCGCAAGCTACATGCATCGTCGTTGCGCCCTCGCCATCGTCATCCTGGTTTCGGCACTCGCCGGTCTGGGTCAACAGGGGCCTGATCCGGCACTTGTCTTGCAGCGCACCCAGGAACGTCTGCTCGCGGACCTGGCCCGCCTGCCGCGTTACACCTGCGTGCAGACCATCACGCGACGATACTATCTTCCGCCCCTCGGGCTGCCGCACTCCTGCGCCGGAATCATCGCCGAGCACGAAAAACGCAAAGAAGAACTGCCTCTCCTCGGCTGGGACCGCTTGCGACTGGAGGTCGCAATCGTCGAGGGAAAGGATGTCTACTCGTGGGTGGGCGCGGCCAAGTTTGAGGAAGGCAACATCGAGCAACTGGCGGGACGCGGGCCGCTGGGCAGCGGCGATTTCGGGACCTTTCTCGACTCGGTTTTCCGCCGTTCGACTATCAGTTTTCAGCGAGGAAGAGTCGTGAACGGCCGCCGCCTCTTGGAATATTCCTACGATATGCCGCTTGGCAAGAGCGGATATCTGGTGAAAACGAGTTCAGGATGGACTCCCACCGCGTACAGCGGTACTTTTCTGCTGGATCCCGGTGCGGCGGACGTCGTGAACTTGACCGTGCATACGGCGGAGCTGCCGGAGAGCAGTCCCTCCTGCCAGTACGTCAGCGATATCGAATACGGAAGGACGATGATCCATGACCGCATGGTCCTGATTCCGCGGGAGACACGCCTGAACACGATCGATCGCCGCGGGAGCGAATCACTCAGCCTGACCACATATGAGAGCTGTCGCGAGTATGCCAGCAAGAGCAAGGTGCTGCTGGAGGGCCCGCCCAGCGGCGCGACAGTGAGCGGACCGCCGCCCCCGCCGCCAACGCCCAATCCGCTCTCTCCTGATCTGCATTTCGAGTGCCGCATTGTAGGGCCCATCGATTCTGACACGGCCGCCGCCGGCGACCCGATTGAGGCCGTCCTGCGCTCGCCGATCAATGACAAGAAGAACGGCGTAGATATTCCCGCGGGCGCCCGCATCCACGCGCGCCTGATGCGCTTTGAACACCGGCCAGAAAGAAGGATCGATACCTTCCAGGCCGCGGTACCTTCAGCAAAGATGGTCGATACCTTTCGGGTGGCGGTGCGTTTGGAGTCCATCGAGGTGAACGGCAGAACCGTGCCCTTGCGCGCCGTTCCAGAAGATCTCCCTCGGGTCATGGTTTCTGTTTCATCCGATGACGGGTCTCCCGACGAGCGAACCTTCCTCTTTCAAAAAGAGCACTTGCACCTTCAGGGTTTCGATTGGAAATGGACCACCGTGGCTTTCGACCAGAAAAAGAGCTCGGTTGACCAATCTATGGGTCTCCCGCGCGAAGTTGAAATCGCCAATGGCGAATACCCCATCGATGCCTCGAGCGCAGCTTATTTCAACTTTTCGGTTCCTGTGGGCGCAACCAACGTTCGTCTTGAAGGCACTTTCAGTGTAACCGGCCCTCCAGAGAAAGGTCTCGAAGGCACGCCTCAAGATGTCGAAGTGTTCCTGGTCTCGAAAAAAGAGTTTGAGACCTGGCAGAATCAAAACTCGCCGGCCGCCCTATACAGCGGCGGACGCATGAAGCAGGGCACCCTCGACATCCCTTTGCCCTCTGATGCCGGGACGTATTACCTTGTCTTCAACAACGACGCCTTCAAGAACAACCCGGCGGCTGGCCTCAAAAACGACCGTCCGACCAGCCCTCCGCGGAAGCTGCAGACAAGCCTTCGCCTGCATTACAGCCTTTGACACTTGCGCAAAGCGGGCCAGAACCGCAACATACTGAGTCTTTCTTGATCCGCGTTCATCAGCGTTTATCAGCGGTAAGGTTTTGGTTTCCTAATTTATCTCGCCGACTTGAAGACCGCAAACACCGCGCCCTGGGGATCGGCCAGGATGGCCCACGTGCCTACGCCTGCCATGTCCTGAGCGGG
>DATDGY010000192.1:0-6252 GCA_036521855.1 Candidatus Angelobacter sp. | reverse complement strand
AGTCGTGAATTTTTCCTGTATCGACATCGACCAGGTTGATTCCACCGAGAGCGCTGCCCAATTCGTACTCGGGAAGAGCGATCGTCTTGCCGTCCGGCGACCAACTCAGCCAACGCGCCATCCCCTTCAACGGCAAAATGTAAAGCGGTTTCTCATCGCTGCCGTCGATGTTCGCAACGAGCAGGCGATACCTGCCGGTCTCCGGATTGTTGGCGCGCTGGTAGGCCATCCGCTTGCCGTCGGGCGAAAACGTGAACTGAGTATCGACGTCGCGCACCACTTCCTTCGGCGTGCCACCTAATACTGGGACACGGTAGATACTGAAATCGCTGGCGATGGCGTTCAAGGCCTGGCGGAAATAAATGTAGTTTCCATCCGGTGAGAACGCGACGTTCCGAATACTCGCCGTAGGAGGAATGACTTGCGTATCGCTCCCTGTAGCCACGTTGCGCAGCCAGAGGCTGTTCAGCCCCTGTTCGTTCATCACCGTAAGCACATATCTTCCATCGGGAGAAATGGCGGCGACAACGGCCCGGTTGGAATTGGTGACCTGTGTGATGGCGAAATTCTGGAACGGCGCGGAAACGCCACGGTGCAGGAAGGAATAAATCCCAAATCCAGCCGCCGCCAGAATGGCCAGTGCAGCGATCGCGCCAGCGGTAACTCCCACCTTATGTTTTTTCGCGGCGTCGACCGCCGAACCGCTCGTCGTCTGTGCTGTCGTCGCCTGCCCAACCGGCGCGTTGGACATTGCCGCGGACATGTTTGCGGGGATATTAGCGTAAGATGGCGGTCCCGATCCTGGCTGCTGTGCGATTGCTTGCGAGACGCCTTCCGGCGCCGCCGCGACCGCTCCCGAACTCCCTGCGCGATGGCGGGAATCTGTCTCGCGCTTCAGCCGCTTCAGATCGGCACGGATCTCCGCCGCACCCTGATAGCGCAACTCCAGGTCTTTCTCCAGCGCCTTTGTAATGATGCGTTCAAGTTCGGCCGGCACATCGGGATTCAACCGCACCGCCGGCGTCGGCTCCGCATCCAGAATGGCCCTGAAGATGACCGCGTTGCTGTCGCCACGGAAGGGCATCGCGCCCGTCGCCATCTCATAGAGCACGCCGCCGAATGAAAACAGATCGCTGCGCGCGTCCAGTTCTTTGGCTTTCGCCTGCTCCGGAGACATGTAGGCGACCGTGCCCAGCGCCGCGCCGGGACTGGTCAGGTGCTCCTCGGGCGTCACCACCGTGCGCGTGTAGTCGGCTTGGCCGGAGGGCTCGCTGCCGACCATCACCTTCGCCAAACCAAAGTCGAGGATCTTCGCGTGTCCGCGCTTGGTGACGAAAATGTTTGCCGGTTTGATGTCGCGGTGCACGATGCCCTGCGAATGAGCCGCATCCAGCGCATCGGCGATTTCGATGGCGAGCGCCAGCACCGTATCTACGTCGAGGGCTCGGCCAGCAATGCGGTGCTTCAGCGTGAGCCCGTCGAGGAACTCCATGGCGATGAAGGCCTGCCCATTCTCCTCGCCGATGTCATATATCGTGCAGATGTTCGGATGATTCAGGGTCGAGGCTGCCTTAGCCTCGCGCCGGAAGCGCTCCAGCGCCTGCCGGTCCTGGGCCACGTCCTCGGGCAGAAACTTGAGGGCCACAAAGCGGTCGAGCCGCGTGTCCTCGGCCTTGTAGACAACACCCATACCCCCACCGCCCAGCTTCTCGATGATGCGGTAGTGCGAAATGGTTTGGCCGATCACTGTGCGCGAATCTTACGTGGACGAAATGGCACAAGTCAATGAGAACAGAACAATTGGGGGCTCCGTCAGATGTCTGGGCAAACGTGCAGTGGCGGAATTCCTTGGATCACAACCGTAGCCCCGACAGCTGCGACGCCCTCGCTAACCAACCTTACTTTGCACTACGGGGTAAGAACCAGGGCTGGCACCGCAAAAACAAAAGTCGGAGCGTATCCGCCTATACTCAATCACCGTTGGAGCCCTTACGGTTGCCAGTCAAGGGCGTAGATTTCCTGGCTGCTGGTGTCGCGGACCAGCAACGGCGAGTCATCGGGCGCCAGCCCGGTCCACTGCCCAAAATCTCCCCAGAACCGGTGCATTCCTTTCAGGCTGACCAGTCGCTCGAGCTTCCGGTCCGAAACCCGGAGGCGAAAAAAGTTGGCGTCCTCGGTTAAGGTCGTGTCGAAATAAATGTATTGCCCATCGTGCGACCAACTGGGATATCCCATCGGCATGCTCACCAGCTCTTCCCATTGCTGGCGGGCCCGATCAAACAGCATCAATTTTTCGGAGTCGTCGGTAATCGCCGCAATGGATTTCCCATCTGGCGACCAGCGGGGGCCAAAAAGTTGCTTCGCGCCCGGCAGGGGAGAGAATTTACGTGATTCCAAATCAACGATCACAATGCCAGCCCCGGTGGGCATGCTAAAAGGCGATCCCGCGTCGTTCAGAGTCAACACAATCGATTTCCCATCGGGCGACCAGCCAGGGTCGTATCCAGCTTCCGCGCCGGGGATCAGTTCCCGCAGCCCTGCGCCATCGCTGGAGATCAGGTATGCCCGCCACTGTGTCTTCAAGGTTTGGCCCATAAACACGATTCGTTTCCCGTCCGGCGACCATCGCGGCAACCCCGCCTTCATGGGATCGAAGATAAGCTGAAGCCGTTCGCTGCCGTCCACCTTGCTGCGCCAAAGCTGGCGTTCCGGAACGGAGACGTAGGTCACCCACTTCCCATCGGCAGAGTAGGCCAGATCACTTGCCGAAATACCCTCAAGAAAAGGTGCGAAGCCAGACTTGCCATCGTAACGGATCAGCTCGCAACGCGGCTGCTCGCCGACCGTGAAAATCCTCCTGCCGTCCTTGCTCGACACGGGATCAATAAAACCCAGCGGGCCGTTGGTCAACTGGATTGGCTTCACCTCTCGGCTCAGCCAGGAGGATTTCTCTGCCAAAGCCCACAGGCTGTTTCGACCATCGCGAAAGCTTTGGAACACGAAGTACTTTCCGTCGGGAGTCCACGCGCCGCAACATTCTCGAGGATCGCTGTTCCAGCCGGGAAGCAGCGGATGCAAGCCGGTGCCGTCGCGGTGCATTTCCCAGATCGAGCTGGAACCGTTTCTCGGATCGACTACATCAAAGCGAAGCCGGCCGCCATCGGGTGAAAAGCGCAGCTTAAGAACTTGGCCGCCAACGGTTGCCAGCTTCCGAGGTTCGCTGCCGTCACTCTTAGCCTGGTAAATCTCCGGGCCCTGGGAGTACACCAGTTGGCTCTGATCGGGCGACCAGGTTGCTGAGTCAACAACGAAGTCGCCCAGCCGGCGAGGCGCCCCGGTCGGCAAGGGTAAGGACCACAGCTCCATTCCCCGGCTTGTGCCTTGATTGCTAACCAGCAGAAGTGCCGAGCCGTTGGGAGCGACGCCTGCAACCGAAACATTCTGGAACGGAGTTGGCACAGCACTGGTCTCACCGCCAGCAACCGACACCTGACTCACCCCAAAGCGATCGCCTTGAACCTCCGAGAAGTAAAGCCGCTGGCCATCGGTGTATATTCTGCCTTTTGTCAGGCCGTCGTGTGTGATCTGGGTATAGCCCAAGATCGTTGGCGGCGGCGAAGGAGCGAGCGAGTACACGCCTGCTCCCACCAACAAGAGGAGCAAGGGAATCGCCACGTAGAAGACCAGCCGTTTCCGTCGAGTCGAAAGTCGGGACCCGGCCTGGATGGGGATTGGCGCGGCGGCGACTGATGTCGTTCCGCTCTCCACCAATTGAATCGGTTCAGGGTTTGCGGCTCCGTTCACCGGTGCGATGAATCGATAACCCCGGCGGTACAGGGTCTCGACAAACCGCGGATTCTCCGAATCGTCATTCAGCGCCTGCCGGAGTTTCTTGACTGCGCTGTTCAAGCTAAGGTCGAAGTCAACGAACGTGTCAGCGGGCCAAAGCTTCCTCTGCAACTCTTCCCGCGTAACGATGGCCCCCGGCCGCTCCAACAGCAGCGCAAGGATTTGGAACGGCTGCTCCTGCAGTTTGATTCTCACCCCGGACTTGCGCAGCTCACGGGCATCCAGATCAAGCTCGTAAACGCCGAACTGGACCGCTTTAGGATTCGTCGCAGGCTCGGCCATTCCATCTCACTCCTATGATCCAGAAAGTTTACACCCAAAAGGACTCACACCCAGATAGACGCCTCGGGTCACATTCTGTTTTTTCCTCAATTTTTTCAACGGATTAGCGGGCCACATTCGTTCCCGACCCAAACCACTGTCCATCCATTGTTGTGCCTGGGTGCCTTGAGCGAAAGTGCGCACGTACGCCGCAGAAAGCGGCAAGCTGGGCGGGTTCAATCCCGCCGGCAAAACAGGAAAAGGAGATATCCCATGAAAAAGCAAACTCTGCTCGTCGCAAGTTTCTGGCTGGCAATCGGACTGTCTGTGGTTCCGGCTCAGGCTCAGGCAGGTGGTGTTCAGGCGAAGGTTCCGTTCAATTTCGTCGTCTCCGGCAAGACTTTCCCCGCCGGCGAATACACGATGATCGCCGGGTCGCACCAGGTTAACCTTCAGGATGCCCGCGGAAAGACGGTTGCCATCGTCTTGGCTAACGATCTCTCAGGCCGTTCTGCTGGCGAAAACGGTCAGGTGATCTTCCACTGCTACCGCGAGCGTTGCTTCCTATCGGAGCTGTGGTCTCCGACCCAGGACAACGGACGCCAGATGCTCACTTCCCGCATCGAAGCAGGTTTGGCGAAAGAGGAGGCAGGAAAGTATTTTGCAATTCTCGGGGAGAAGACACAGAAGTAGCCGTAACACACCGCTGGGCTTATTTTGGGCAGGACTCTCCGAATAAAGACAGGGCGGGTATTGGACTACGCACTTTTGGAACCCGGCCTAATCCGGTAATCTGTCTTGCTGTCTCAATGGAGGAGAGCTTGCGCTATCTGGATCGTTTGCAACCGCTGGCGCTGTTGGTTTTGCGGGTGGTGTTGGGCGCCATCATGATTGGCCACGGATACGGGAAAGTATTCGGCGGACTCTCCAACGCCATGCACATGGTCGGCAGTCTCGGCATGCCGACTTGGCTTGCGTTTCCGCTCGCGGCCACGGAGTTTCTGGGCGGCATGCTAGTGATCGCTGGCCTGTTCACCCGTTGTGTTTCCTTGGCCATGCTGGTCGACATGAGCACGGCCATCTGGAAAATTCATTGGAAGAACGGATTTCTGGGCGATGGCGGTTATCAGTTTCCCTTGGCCGTGGCCGCGATCGCATTCGCGCTGATATTTTTTGGCGCGGGCCCCATCGCATTTGATAGCATTCGCAGCGGAGGCGGCGGGGGTAGAAAATCGAAAACTGCGTAGCCCTGCCGGCCAATTCGAATCTGGAGGAGGAACCATGAGCCTGGGCAAACGTGCGGTCGCGGAATTCTTTGGAACCTTTTGGCTGGTGTTCGGGGGATGCGGCGCGGCTGTGCTGGCTGCGGGCTTCCCCACGGTGGGTATCGGTTTCGCCGGTGTGGCATTGGCATTCGGCCTCACCGTTCTTACCATGGCCTACGCCATCGGACACATCTCCGGATGCCACTTGAATCCGGCGGTCAGCGCCGGGCTGGTTGTGGGGAAGCGCTTTCCCGCTTCCGAGTTGCTTCCCTACGTGGGAGCTCAAGTCGTGGGCGCGATCGCAGCTGCGGGAGTTTTGTACGTGGTCGCCAGCGGGCTCGCCAGTTTCGATGTGAGCAACGGCTTCGCATCCAACGGATACGGAGTGCACTCTCCCGGCGGCTACTCCTTGCTGGCGGGTTTCGTGTCGGAAGTCATGCTGACCATGTTTTTCCTGATCGTAATCATGGGAGCCACGGATAGCCGTGCTCCCAAAGGGTTTGCTCCCATCGCGATTGGCCTTTGCCTGACACTGACCAACTTGGTCGGTATTCCCGTGACCAACGCTTCAATCAACCCCGCCCGAAGCACGGGGCCTGCAATCCTGGTCGGCGGATGGGCGCTGCAGCAGCTGTGGATGTTCTGGGTCGCGCCGCTGATTGGTGGTGTGCTGGGCGGCGGGATTTACCGGACTTTCTTTGGCGAGGCGTGACGCTGTGGAATAGCCGCCGCTGCCTCACGGGGCGTCCTTAATGTTCCACGTGGAACACAGCGTCATGACAGAGAGAGCGATACGATACTGTCATGACAGCCAAGCGCAAGAGGGCAAAGGGGAAGAAGACCGGTTTGCGGGCGGGCAGGGTCGCGCCGCGGGGCG
>DATDGY010000191.1:0-19649 GCA_036521855.1 Candidatus Angelobacter sp. | reverse complement strand
TCGTCCCCAGCCTTGGATGGCCCCGGCTAGCTGGTTGTACACCTGGGCTACTCCGCCGCTGTATCGCTCGCCAGACATGTCGCCGGCGCTGGCGTTATCGATGAAGACTTTTCGCGCCGAGCCGATCTTAGGCGGAATCGGGGCCATGAATGAATCCTGCTTCTTTAAGGATCTCTTACCCGCGACCGGCTGGCCAGTCGCGCCCTTCGCGTCATCAAGGAGAGCGCCTATGGCTTGATCAAAGATCTTGTCGGCGCTCGACAATAATCCAGGCGGCTTGAGACGCTCGCTGAAGGTCTTGCGCACGTCCGGAGTCCCTGGGCCGTTCATGATTACTAGTTCTAGCCGGTAATCATGCTGGATCACCAGTTCTATCCGGTAATCATGCTTGTCTTCTCCGCCGACACGTCGTTGAATGCATGTTTGACGGTCGCTGGCGCTTATTTCAAACACCCAGTCGGCCGCGGCAGGATTGGCGACGATTT
Source organism: Candidatus Angelobacter sp. (assembly GCA_036521855.1). Lineage (GTDB taxonomy): Bacteria > Acidobacteriota > Terriglobia > Terriglobales > Acidobacteriaceae > Angelobacter. The sequence continues at coordinate 19,164 of DATDGY010000191.1, read as the reverse complement.
CATACCGTCCCCAGTCCTTGATGCCGGCAAAGAATTTGTTGTAAGCCCCATCGCCCACCACGGGGAAGTCCGGATTATTGCGCCCGAAGTCGCCGCCGGCGTTGGCAATAAACACCTTCGGAATTACAGCAGGTGATGCGATTTGCGTTGGTTGGGCATGCGAGAGTGGGGCGATCCCTGGCGCAATCGCAAGAGCCATGCAACAGATGAGTCTAAAGACGCCAGGCTGCCTGGTCCGCTGAAGGCTTACATGAGGTCCGAGGTTTATCACGTCTTGGCCCATTCCCTTGAAGAAGCTCCACGAATTGAAACTCAGAATGGGACGAAACGCCAGTCAAGTCTAGAATAATTTTGCTAAGAATCGTCAGGAACGCCGGGGCTTCGCGAGCAGACGACCACCATGGCGGCATGTGACTCGGCCGCACGTCTGGGTACCAAATACAACAAAGCTTTTCTCGAGAAACATTCCGCTGACTAGTGGGTGGAGCAGGCCTTCAGGCCTGCGTGGAGCTGTTGTAAAGTGTCGGCTTCAGCCGCTGAGGTGCCGCTTGACCATTCCCCAACTAGTTTCTTGGATCGACGTGTGAGAGACTCGCTCGAAGATTACATCTGGCGAATCCAGTCAAGCGGTTCCTGACAAAAGCGCCGGAAGAATATCCCTATAGCTCGGCCAAACCGTCCTTCAAATTAGACCCGATACCTCAGCGGCTGAAGCCGGTCCGTTCGACTGCCTCATCGCAGGCCTGAAGGCCTGCTCCACCCCGTGCTCAACAGAGGTATCAAGCAGGCAAAAGGCTGAAGGCCTGCTCCAATGGGTTATTGCTAGAATAGTTGGTCCAGACATAAGGAGCCCTCGTGCCCAAAGGAAAAAAAGCAACTGCCCACGATGCCCAGGTACTCATGCAGCTTTACGATCTTCGCCGCGAGCCCGTAATGCGCGCGGCGCGCAAGTTCATGGTTTCAGAGTTCTGGCCCCAGAACTACGACGAGTTAAAGGCGTTAATGTTCGAATACGGCACCGAGCGCAACGCCTTCGCCCGCCAGTGCCTCACTTATTGGGACATGGCGGCGGCCATGGTCTTGCACGGCGCCATCCACGAGGATCTTTTCTTCGACGCCAACAACGAGCCCTATTTCCTGTTTGCGAAATTAGGGCAATATCTGCCGCAGTTGCGCAAGGAATACATCGCCCCGAAATTCTTGACGAACCTTGAGCAACTGGCCAACCGTCCCAAGGGAAAGGAGCGGGTCAAGCACATACAGGGCCAGTTGGCGGCGCGCCGCGCAGCCGCAGCTGCCGCCAAGGCAGCCAAGCAAGCCCAGTAGAGAGATGATGGCAATCAAGAAAGATACATTTCACGGCCCCAACCATCACGACGCCGACATTCTGCTTAAGCTCTACGATCTGCGGCGCGAGCCGGAGTTACGCAAGGCGCGCGACTGGTGCACCTTGCAGTTCCGTCCTTCGTCCGCCGAGGACGTGCTGGCGGTTCTGCGAGAGGCCGGGAAGACCGATCACAACCGCTGGTTTCGCCAGTTTACTTCCTACTATGAAATGGTGGCTTCGCTGGTGCATCGCGGCATCCTTGACCGCGACCTGCTGGAAGGCTCGGTTACCGAGTACGTGGGATTCTATGCGATGCTCAAGCCCTTCCTGAGGGAGATTCGCGAGGCGATGGGGTTTCCCAACTACATGAAGAATATTGAGCGCCTGGTGGAAGAGAGCAAGCGCGGCCGGGAGCATCTGGCCGCGATTGAGAAGTGGCTCGCCGCGAGGCGGACGGCCTGAAACTGCCGACGGCATTTGCGTATTCGCCGGACGGCAAGCGTCTGGCCCTGATCCACGGCGCCGAGACCCGGGATGCTGTGCGGTTCACGGATTTCTGCAAATAATGTTGTGCCGGGCGCAAGTTTAGGTGATGTATTCCCTGATATAGGGATCTTGCACCTGTCCAAGCTGTTGCGCGGTGCCGTCGAAGATCACTTTGCCGTCGCGAAGCATCATGAAGCTGGTATGGACGTCGCGCATCGGCCTGCCGTCCACCGGCTGCATATGGTTGGTGGCGGGATCGTAGTAGTGGCTGGCCAGCATGAAGCCGTCCTGCAGGCGGTGGCTCACCAGCAGGGCGCTGGTTTTAGAGACGTCGCGCTGCTTCATGATCAGTTCGATGATGGTGGTTGAGGTAATCGGGTCCAGGCCTCCGGTGGGCGAATCGTACAGCAGGATCTCGGGGTGGGTGATGATGGCCCGGGCAATGCCCACCCGCCGCCGCATGCCTCCGGAAAGCTCGGACGGCAATTTGTCGATCGCGTCTTCCAGTTCCACGAAGCTAAGGGCCTCGCGCACGCGTTTTTCGATCTCGTCCTCGGGCAGGTGCTCCTCCATGAGCCGGAAAGCCACGTTCTCGCGCACGGGAAGGGAGTCAAACAGCGCGCTCTCCTGGAAGACGATGCCGAGATGACTGCGCAGATCAAACAGCTCTTCTTCTGACATGGTGGTCACGTCGTGCCCCATCACGTAGATGTGGCCGGAATCCGGCTTGATCAATCCCAGGCAGAGCTTGAGCACCGTGCTTTTGCCGGAGCCGGAGACGCCCAGCAGCACCTTGGTTTCGCCGCGTTTCAGCTCGAAGGAAATTCCGTCCAGCACCACGAGATCCTCGAATGCGAGCGAGACGTTCTCGAAGATGATGGTCTTGTGGATGGTGTCGAGCGGCTGGTTTTCAAGCGGCTCCATGGCGGAATCAGGGCCTCAACAGAAGCAGCAGCTGAGCCAGGACAGCGTCCACTGCCAGGATGAGCACCGAAGACGTTACCATGGCTTGGGTGGTGGAGCGGCCCACGCCCTGGGTGCCGCCAGTGGTGCTGATGCCATAGTAACAGCCGACGGTGGCGATGATGAACCCGAAGAAGATCGGCTTGATCAGGCCGGTAATCACATCGTTATACGTAAGCGTCTGATAAGCGCTGGTCCAGTACTGATACGAGTCCAGGTGAAGCACGGCGGCGGAGTAGATGTACCCGCCGAAAAGACCGACCAGGTCGGAGATGATGGTCAGGAAAAAGAGCATGACAACCGTAGCCACCACGCGTGGCGTCACCAGCTTTTTGGTGGGGTCGGTACCGAGGGCGCGCATGGCATCAATCTGCTCAGTCACTTTCATGGAACCGATTTCGCTAGCCATCCCCGTGGCATTGCGGCCGGCCATCATCAGGCTGGTGATCACGGGACCGAGTTCCCGGACCATGGAAAGCGAAACCACCTGCCCGGTGAGCGTGAGAACCCCGAAGCGTTCCAGGGTTGGGGAATAATTGAGGGCCAGCACCAGCCCGGTGAACCCGCCGGCCATCGCCACAATCGGCAGTGATCCTACGCCGATCAGATCCGCTTGCTGGATGGTATCGGCCACGTAGCGAGGTTGACGAAAAACGTTGACGATCGCCTGGGCGGAGAGCAGCGTGTATTCCTGTACAGCCCATACCGCGCGTTTCGCGTATCCAGCCGGGGAGATCAGTTCCATCCCAGTCGCCAATATAACAGAGCAGGGCGTTCGTCCCAACAGGCGAATGCATGGTGAGATCGCGCGCTATAGCGCACGCGCGCTCGTGGCGAAAACAGGGCCGCGGGCTACGACTCCCGAGCGGCGAGGGCCTTCTTCCTGATTTCGATGTTAAGACGTTTGATTTTCTGATTCAGCGTGGAGAGCGGAACGTGAAAGCGCTCGGCGGCTTCGGTCTGGTTCCAGTTGCACTTCTCCAGCATGTCCACGACCAGGCGGCGCTCGCAGTCTTCCATGATCTCGAACAGCGACGCATCCGAGCGATGCTCCATCACTCGCGCGGGAGAGCCATGGCCCAAGATGGTCTCGGGAAGCAGGTCAATCCCCACCACCGGGCCGCTGGAGAGCACTACCGCGCGTTCCATCACGTTTTCCAGTTCGCGCACATTGCCGGGCCAGCCGTAATCCATCAGGTGGCGCAGAGCCTCCGGCAAAACCTGGCGCACGGCCTTGCCGTTCTCCGCGGCATACCTGGCCAGGAAGTGCGTGACCAGCAGAGGAATGTCCTCGGTGCGGGCCCGCAAAGGAGGCAGGTCCACGGTAATGACGTTGAGCCGGTAGAAGAGGTCTTCGCGGAATTTGCCTTCACGGGTCAGGACTTTCAGGTCAATGTTGGTGGCTGCGATCACGCGCACGTCCACCTGGATCTCCTGTATGCCGCCCAGATGCATGAACTTCTTGTCCTGCAGCACGCGCAGAATTTTGGACTGCGTTTCCAGGCTCATGGTGCCGATCTCATCCAGGAAGATAGTGCCGCCGTCGGCTACCTCAAACAGGCCCTTCTTGGAAGCGATAGCGCTGGTGAACGCCCCTTTCACGTGGCCAAAGAGCGTGGACTCCAGCAAGTCTGTGGGCATGGAGCCGGTGTTGACGGGAACGAAGGGATGGTTCTTGCGCGGCGAGTTGGCATGAATGGCTTTAGCGATCAGTTCTTTGCCGGTGCCGCTCTCGCCCTGGATCAGGACCGTGGAACGGCTGGCCGCCACCTGCCCTACCAGATCAAAGATGCGCAACATGGCATCGCTCTTGCCCACGATGTGCTCGAAGTTGTAGCGCTGCTTGAGGGCGCGCTTGAGCTGCTCGTTCTCTTCCTCGGCGCGGCAGCGTGCGACGGCGGCACGCACGTCGGCCAGAAGCTTTTCGTTGTCCCAGGGCTTCTGGATGAAATTGGTGGCGCCGTTCTGCATGGCGCGGACGGCGTTGTCTACCGTGCCGTAGGCCGTGATCATGATCACGGCCAGTTGCGGGTCGCGGGCGCGTATGTCGGCCAAGACCTCCAGCCCGTTGCGATCGGGCAAAGCGAAGTCCAGCAAGACCAGGTCAAAGGGACGCTCGGCCAGTTTGGCCAGTCCCCCTTCGCCGGTTTCGGCGGATTCCACGTCGTAACCTTCGAACTCCAGCAAGGTTTCCAGTGATTCACGGATTGCGGCTTCGTCATCGATGATGATGATGGAGCCGCCGCCGGTGACGGCTGCGGGCTGTCGGCTTAAAACTGCTGCTTCAGACATTGACTGCCTTCCTGATCAAAGGGAATTCAAGGTGGAAGGTGGTGCCCCGGCCAGGAAGGCTCTCCACCCTGATTTTTCCTGCGTGTTCCTGGATGATCCCATAGGTCACGGAAAGGCCAAGGCCCGTGCCCCGCGACTGGCCTTCGCGCGGGAAGGTCTTGGTGGTGAAGAAAGGATCGTAGATCTTGTTGATGTGTTCGGGCGCGATCCCGGGACCGGTATCGCTGATGCTTACCTGCACGCCCGTCCCGTTGCTGGTGCTGATGCGCAGCGTGCCGTTGCTGCCGGCCATTGCATCTTTGGCGTTGACGAACAGGTTGAGGAACACCTGCTGCAATTTGCCCGCGTTGCCGTGGATCAAGGGCAGGTCATCGTAGAAATCGGTTTCCACCTTGATGCGCGAGGTCTTAAACTGGTGCTCCAGCAGGTTGAGGGTTTCGGCAATGATCCTGTTGACGTTCACGTCGGCGAACTCGGTGGCGCTGGTGCGCGAGAAATTCAGCAAGTTGTTCACGATCTCTGACGCGCGGAACGTCTGGCGCGTGATCTTGTCCAGCAGGTCGCCGAGTTTGACGTCGCCGTTGATGTGCTTGCTGAGCATCTGCGCGTAGCTGGAGATCACGGCCAAAGGCGTGTTGACCTCGTGGGCCACGCCCGCGGCCAGCAGACCGATGGACGACATCTTCTCCGCCTGCGACAACTGCGATTCCAGCTCCATGCGCTCGGTGATGTCGTCCACAATGATCAGGCGGCCGATCACGCTGAACTTCCGTGTCACCAGCGGGGCGATGGCTACGTTGGCAATGCGCGTATCGCCGGCAGGCGTATTCAGCCGGAACTTGTACAGGTTGTGGATGCCCGGGTTCTGGCGAACGCGATAAAACTCCTCCATGAACGCGGGGAGGAAAACCTGGCTGAGCTTCTGTCCCAGCACCTGCGAGCGGGGCAGGGCGTACATCACTTCCATCTGCGAGTTCCAGGATTCAATCCGGTCTTCCAGATCCACGGCCAGCACGCCCACGCTGATGGATTCCACGATGTTTTCGTTGAAGTCCTTCAGGCGCTCATATTCGCTGGCCTTCTGCTCCAATGAGGCATACAGTCGGGCGTTCTGGATGGCGATGCCGATGTACCCTGCGAGCGTCTCCAGCAACTCCACGTCTTCGCTCGACAGGAAATCGCCGGCCACGGTCTTGCCCAGACCCAGGACGGCGATGGTGCGGCTCTGCACCGTACACGGGATGTAGTAATTCAGGTTCAACTTGGCGATGGTCTCGCGTGCCGCAGCGCTCTCCTGCAAGGCTTTGCGGGTGTTGTCGAAAAAGATGTGCCCGGCGTAGTGCTCCGGACGTTCCACCACCAGGAAGCCGAGGTCCAGGGGGCCGGAGTAGGAGATGCCGAACGACTTAACCATGGTGAATTTTTCCGCGTCGGCGCCCGCGGCCAGAAATATGGCGATGCGATCCACCAGCAGGGTGCGGGAGAGACGGTCGATCACCGAGGTGAGCATGGCGCCCAGGTCCACTTCTGAACTTAATTCCCGCCCGAACTCAATCAAGGTGCGCCGGTAGTCGTAGCGGGCGCGGTAAAAGAACCTGTCCACGCCGCCCTGGAACCAGTTCTTGAGCGGCCCGAAAATCAGCGCCGTGATGATGATGGCGGCGATCAGGCCATAAGTCCCCGTGCCCGGAAACTTGGCGTGGAAGACTTCAGCCAGGCCACCGATGACGGCGAAATAAGCGCCCACAATCGCTGCGGTGGCCAGCGTGTATGCCACGCCTCGTTTGAAGATGATGTCCACATCCATGAGCCGGTAACGCACGATGGCGTAGCCAAAGGTCAGCGGCAGAAACACCAGAGAGAGAACGGAGGCCTTCATCCACGGCGTGGCCAGGACTCCGGCCAGGAAGGGAATCACGTAGAAGAGGGTAAAAGGCGTGATCGCCAGCACAGTGCCGCCGGTAATCCACTTCATCTGCTGGCGCTGCAGTGGCGTGTTGGACTTGCGATAGCTGTCCCAAAGGATGCCTGCGGCCCAGATGAAGTAGAGCGCCAGGTAAAGGTACTGCATCCGGTCCAGGTTAAAACGCAGCCACTCGCTGGCTTCCAGTTGCGTGAGGGCCAGGATCTGGATGGTCAGCAATGCCGCCCCCGGCACATAAACCAGCGGCAAAAGCCAGTGCCGCTTCAGCAGCGACTTGCGGGGATGGGGAAAGGTGAGAGCAAAATGTAAGAACAGCGCCGGCTGCAACAGGCCGGCCACAACGTTGGACCAGTACACGATCCAGTCAAACGTGTTGAGCTTTCCCGTGTAGTGAAATGAATAAAGGATGAACGAAACCAGGCAGAAGAGGTAAAAGTGCGTGGACTTCGGGGCTGTCCAGCGGCGGAACAGCACGTAGATTCCGATTCCAAGATAGATGAGGGCGATGAGCCGCTCGCCCTGTTGCAGGGTTTTGTCGGTTTTATCGAGGATGACGGAAGGCACCTCGATCCTCTTGCCGCCGCGCTCCAGTTCGTACTTCGCTTGAGAATAGACTCCGATGCCGGCCCGGTGGAACTCCCTTTGCAACATGGCCACCGTCTTGATAGGCGGTCTCGGAACGCCTTGAGCGGCGCGACGCATACGATCGGACGCGCCGATTCCCACTCCGGACCCCGGCAGATTCGCCTCATCCTTGAGCTGTTCGCTCACGCTCAGGAGCTTGTCGCCGGCCTTGATGCCGGCTTTTTCCCCAGGGCCGCCGGCCTCCACGCGCATGGCCACCAACCCGCCATTCTCTTCACCCCACCACACTCCGTCGTACGGGTCTTCAAACTGTCTCTCTTTTTGGAAATTGATTACCGCAAACACCACGCTGGTGGCGGTGAGAATGGCCAGAACTACGGCCGAAACCCGGATTAGATAATCCTTGCGCATCCGCTGGTCGGTACCCCTGGCTCTGGGCGACGTCGTCTTCTGCTCTGATTTAAGCAACTCGGATGCCATGAATGTGACTGATGAAAAAAGCAATAAGTCAATTGTTTGCTTATGCTTAGTGAATTATAAGTAGCTCCTGGAAGAAAAGCTACCAAAAAATGTATTTCGCTGTGATTTTTTGTATTTTTGATTTCAGTCCTTAGATTGGGACCCCGCGGAGGCCGATAGCCTGACAAAAATTGCGGGACGCAAGCAAAACGTCCCGCAAAACAGAAGCGACAGAGGCGATATCAGTTTATTTGAATGCCAGGAAAGCCCTGCTGGTTGCCCCTTATAGTACCAATCTCTTTGGACTTGCCGGAAAGCTGTGCCACACTAGGTGTGCAATGGCCAACCCGTTTAAGTCCCTGGCCGCCAACATCGACCGGGAAGCTTGGCTGCGCTTCTTTCTGGCGCTGGCAGGCCTAGCCCTGGCCTTTGCCGCAGCGGTGTTTTCCGCGGCCGCCAGCGAAGCCGGCAACGTAGCCGCCACCGTGGTGTTCGCCTCCAGCGCTTTGCTCTTGGCGGGCCTGGTTGGAGTACTGACGGTTCCCTATCTGGCCCGGCGCGTGGTGGCCGCGCGCGTACGCGCCGCCCTCCACTACGAACTCACTCGCGAAGGAACCGCCTACCTGATCGTGATTCTGGTGATCGGTGTGGCCGCGCTGAACACCGCCAACAACCTGCTCTACATTGTTCTGGGGACAATGCTCTCGGCCATCGTGGTTTCCGGTATCGCTTCGGCTGCGGTGCTGCGGCGGCTGGAGTTGGATGTGGACATCCCCCAGAACGCCTTTGCAGAACGACCCGTGGCCGTGCGAGTGACGCTCCAGAATCCGCGCGTTTGGACGCCGTCGTTTTCCGTGACCGTCCAGGCTCCCAGCGACGACAAAAAGAAACGGCGCCGGTGGGAGTGGCAGAAGACCCGCTTTACCTTTCCCAAGCACCGGCAATGGTTTCAGCTTCCCGATTACACCCTGCGCCGCAAGCTTCTGCTGCCGCCCCCGCCGAAAATTCTGACCCATCCGGTTTATTTCGCTTTCGTGCCTGCCGGCCATACCGCCACGGTCCAGGTGGAGCTGATGTTCCCGCGGCGCGGCCAATACAGCCAGGAAGGGTTCCGCGTCTCCACCCGGTTCCCGTTCTCGTTTCTGATTAAGAGCCGGAGCGTGGCCCTGGAGCGGGAGCTGGTGGTCTATCCGGCGATGACCGAACCGGATGAGCTGTTGGAGATCCTGCCGCTGATTACCGGCGAATATGTCTCGTTCGTGCGCGGACGCGGCAGTGAACTCTACCGCATTCGCGAGCACACGCCGGACGACATGGTCCGTCACGTGGACTGGAAGGCCACGGCCAAGACCGGCTCGCTGAAAGTGCGCGAGTTTACCCGCGAAGACGAGCGCCGGCTGCGCATCGTCTTTGACAATCCCGAACCGGGCCGGGTTTCACCCGAAGCGTACGAACGCGCCGTCTCCCTGGCCGCCAGCCTGGCCGGCCACTTTGCCAGCGAAAACGTGGACCTCTCCTTCGCCGGCTCCAACTACGACGGCAGCCAGCGCCTGGATGATTTTCTGCGCCACTTGGCCCTCATCCAGCCTCAGCCGAGCGAGTGGGTGCTGGAATCCATGCCCGTCTCCACCGACTTCAACGTCATACTGACTTCACGCACACCCGGCAGTATCCCCAATGCTATCTGGGAATGCTCTTACGTGATTTACATGGAGAGAAAGGGGGATCGTGCATGAAGAAGGCGTTACGGTTGGTCGCTGCGTTGACATTTGCGATGTTGATCGCCGGCTGCGGATTCGGTAAGAATCTCGTGCCGGTTGCTAATGAACAACCGCAGCCAGATAGATTGCTGTTCGACCGAGGAAAACAGCTTGTATCGGACGGGAAGAATGGAGAAGCGATCACACTCTTCGACACCCTGATCAACTCTTATCCAGACTCGCCGTTTGCCGCCCGCGCGAAGCTCGTCCTTTTACTCTGAGAGAGAGTTACAATCAACATTAGGATAACCATGGACTCCGCCATCATTCGGCAGCTCAGGAAAGTCGCAGGCAAAGACGCGGTCCTGGACCGCCCCGAAGAGCTCATGCTCTACGAATACGACGGCGGACAGGACAGGAGCCGTCCCGGCGCGGTGGTTTTTCCGCAGACCACGCAACATGTTTCCGCGATCATGCGCCTGGCTCATGCAACCAAGACTCCCGTAGTCCCGCGCGGCGCGGGCACCGGTTTGAGCGGCGGCGCGATCGCCAGCAAGCAGGCCATCATGCTGGCCATGGCGCGCATGAACAAGATCCTGGAGATCGACATAGAGAACCAGCGCGCCGTGGTCCAACCCGGCGTAGTCAACCTGGAGGTTTCGAACGCCACGGCCAGGTACGGCTATTACTACGCTCCTGATCCCTCCAGCCAGCGGGCTTGCACGATCGGTGGCAACGTAGCTGAAAATTCCGGCGGGCCGCATACGCTGGCGATGGGCGTCACGGTGAACCACATCACCGGCCTCGAAGTCGTGCTGCCCGATGGGCGCATCGTCGAGTTCGGGGGCAAGGCCCAGGACACATGCGGCTTGGACCTGACTGGATTCTTTGTCGGCTCGGAAGGCACCATGGGCGTAGCCACCGCCATCACCGTGAAGCTGACGAAATCGCCGGAAGCAGTGGCTACGTTGCTGGGCATCTACAACACCGTGGAAGATGCGGCCAACACCGTGGTGGCCATCACCCAGAGCGGCGTGACGCCGGCGGCGCTGGAGATGCTGGACGGCTGGATGGTGCGTTGCGTCGAAGAAAACGTTCACGCCGGATATCCCATGGACGCCGGCGCCGTTCTTCTGATCGAGCTGGAAGGACTGAAAGAAGCTGTGGAAGAGCAGGCTGAAGCCGTAAGCCGCGTTTGCACCGAGCAGAAGGCGCGCGAGGTGCGCCGCGCCAAAGATGAAAAACAGCGCCAGTTGTTGTGGCTGGGACGCAAGACCGCTTTCGGCGCCGTGGGCCGCGTGGCCTCCGGCTACTATACGCAGGATGGGGTCATCCCGCGCACCAAGGTTCCCGCGACGCTGGCCGAGATTGAGCGCATCAGCCAGAAGTACGGACTGATCATCGGCAACGTGTTTCACGCCGGCGACGGCAACCTGCACCCGTTGATCCTCTTTGACGCGCGCGACGCCAAACAATTTGCAGACAGCCACAAGGCTGCCAAAGAGATCATGGATTGCTGCCTGAGTTTCGGCGGATCGATCACCGGCGAGCACGGCGTGGGGTCAGAAAAGATCAACCTCATGCCCTACATGTTCACCGAAAGCGACCTGGAGGTGATGATCCGGCTGCGCAACGCTTACAATCCGGAATCGATCCTGAACCCGCAGAAGATGATTCCCGACCTGCGTTACTGCCGCGAGATCACCGGGCCGCTGCCCAAACCGAAAGTTGAACCAGCCGAAGGAGTGAGGGCGTGAGGTGGAAGAGCGGCCCTTAGGGCCGCGTGAAGGATCAATAAAATCTCGGGCTTCAGCCCCTGGGGTTTTTGCAGCGGCTAAAGCCAAGGACAATGTTTCGAGCTTATAGGCACGAACAAACTCGTGCCCTCATTTGTCTTGCACTTGGAAACTGCTTGGGTAAGGAAGCTTTTTCCAGAAAAACTTTAGGTCAAAAGGAGCGTCCGTTTTTACGGCCACGGCAACCACAATCTCGATGGAACGCGAGTTAGCGGCGATCGTGGGCGATCTTCACGTCACGGCGCCGAATCCCGCTCTGGAAATCAACGGCATGATTCCTGCTGCGGTAGTTGCGCCGGGATCGGTCGAGGAAGTTGCCGCGGTACTGGCTTTCGCCAACTCGCATGATCTGGTGGTTGCCCCCGCGGGCGGCTGCACCCAGCAGGATATCGGCGGCGTCCCCGAGCGCATTGACATCCTGCTCAGTACGGCGCGGCTGAGCGGCATTGAGCACTACGATCCCGGTGATCTGACCATCGGCATCAAGGCGGGTACTCCATTTGCCCGGGCGCAGCGGGAGCTCGCTGAACACCAGCAGTGGCTGCCGTGCGACGCCGCCAACCTAGACCGCGCCACGGTCGGCGGCTTGCTGGCCACCGGCGTTGCCGGGCCGCTTAAGTCAGCATTTGGCGGGATGCGCGACTACTGCATCGGCGTACAGTTTGTAACGGCCGACGGCAAGGTTGCCAAGGGCGGCGGACGCGTGGTGAAGAACGTCGCCGGCTACGACCTGATGAAACTGATGACCGGGAGCTACGGCTCGCTGGCTGTGATCACCCGCGCTAACTTCAAGGTCTTTCCCCGGCCCAGGCAGACGCGGACTTTCATTTGCGCTTTCGGCTCACTCGATGAGGCGCTCCAATTCCGCAGCCAGGTGTTCAAGTCGCCGCTCGCGCCGCTGTGCCTGGAGATCATCTCGCCGCGCGCGCCGGAATACCTGTGCGACCCTCCGGTGGTGCGCGACGCCGATGACTACGCCCCCGCACATCCGGTGGCCGCGCCCGCGAACGAGTGGCAGATCGTGTTGCGCGCCGCCGGCAGTGACAACGTGCTGCTTCGGTATGCGCGCGAGCTGGGCTCGGCGGTAACGCGCACGTTGGACGGCACGGCCGAGCAGCAGTATTGGGCATGGATCTCGGGCTTCGAACACGCGGTCCTGGCTCGCCACCGCAACGCCATGGTGATGTACACACATCTCTCCATCCAGAACCTGGGACCTGCCATCCAGGCGCTGGAGCGCGTGGCGCCAGACTACAACCTTATTCCCGCGTTGCTGGGCCGCGCCGCTACCGGCAACCTGGTGATGGCTTTCGTGCCGCTGTCGGTAGACCCGCCCTCGGCCATGCAGTACGCCAACTGCGCCTCGGCCTTCCGCGGGCTGCTGCCGGCGGGATCGTCGGCCGAGGTGGCCCACTGCCCCAAAGAAGCCAAGCCGCACTTTGACGTTTGGGGCACCACGCCGACCGACATCGACATGATGAAAGCCGTCAAACGCGCCATGGATCCCAACAACATCCTGAACAGGGGACGATTCATTGTCTGAGCCGACCGCATCTTCGATGAGTCATCGGACACAGCCGGGGGCGGCTGTGCTCCCTGGCGCTGCCGAGCAGGACGTTCCCACGTGGGACTTGCTTCGCACTTGCGTGCATTGCGGGCTGTGCCTGAATCATTGCCCCACCTACAAAGTGCTGGGCATGGAGATGGATTCGCCGCGCGGCCGCATCTACCAGGTTCTCCAGGTCAACGACGGCAAGATGGAGATGAGCGAGGCTTTCGTCAGCCATATTGACCGCTGCCTGGGTTGCCTGGCCTGCGAACCTGCCTGCCCTTCCGGCGTGAAGTACGGACACATCGTCGAACGGGCGCGAGCGCAGATCGAAACTCATTACCGGCGGCCCTGGCTGGCACGTGTGCTGCGTAATTTGTTCTTCAGCAAGATCATCGTCAACTTCCGGCTACTCGGTTTCATGGCGCGGCTCATGCGCTTCTATCAGCGGTCCGGACTGCAAACGCTGCTGCGCAAGACCGGCCTGCTGAAGCTTTTTGGCGTGGCCGACCTGGACCGGGTCGCACCCGAGATCGACCAGGAATTTTTCTTCGGCGAGATCGGTAAGGTCTTTCCCGCCGTCGGCGAGCGCCGCGGCCAAGTTGCATTTCTGGCCGGGTGCATCAACAACGTAGCCTTCTCCCATCTCAACCGTGCGACGATCAACGTGCTCACCCAGAACGGCATCGAGGTCCACGTGCCCGCCGGCCAGGGCTGCTGCGGCGCACTGCATGCGCATGCGGGATTACGGGATGAGTCGCGCAAGCTGGCGCGCACGAACATCGACATCTTTTTGAGCGGGGCATATGACGCGGTCGTCACCAACGCCGCGGGTTGCGGTTCGCACCTCAAAGAATATGACGATCTGTTGGAACACGATCCCGAATACGCCGGGCGCGCCAGGGAGTTCAAGGCCAAAGCCAGGGACGTGACCGAATACCTGTCGGGAGTCGGCTTGCGGCCTCCGCGAAAGAAGATCGCGCAGAAAGTCGCTTACCAGGATCCGTGTCATCTGGCTAACGCCCAGCGTATCCGCACCCAGCCGAGGGAATTGCTGGCGGCCATCGGATGCCAATTGGTGGAGCTGCCGCATTCCGACCAGTGCTGCGGGAGCGCCGGCGTCTATAACGTCGCACAGAATGAGCTTTCGATGAAGATTCTTGAGGCCAAGATGGACGACGTTGCCTCGGTCCGGTCTGACATGATTGCAACCGCCAATGTCGGCTGCATGATCCAGCTTCGCGCCGGCACCGCCCAGCGCGGCCTCAAGCTCCCGGTGAAACACGTGGTGGAGTTGCTGGACGAAGCTTTTTCTTCTTAGTCCCGAGCTGTTTTCTACAATCCCGAAGCGAAGCGAGGGATCGCTATAGCCAAAAGGGCATAGGGTGAAGAAAACCTTGTGGAATTGCGGCGGGCTGTCTTGAAATTACTGGAAATCCACGATGTCGTCCCAGCTAATAACGTATGACGAAGCAGCGCCTTGTTTGTATTTCTCCGGCGTAGTTGACGACACGAGATCATAAATGGCATCGCGATATTCGTCATCAACGTGTAGGATTTTCGCCTCCAGAAGTTCCCCGTCCGAACAAGTGATCTTGACGACCTTACCCTCGTTGTTTCGTAGCCGGGTGATCAGTTCTGCCTTCATAGTCCTTAGTGGTTAAACGGATCCCGAGCTCACGCGCGAGATCACGGCGTGAAGCTCTTCCGCATCTGAGATCGGCAGCTGGCAGGTGAAATTGCTGCACACCACCGCCACGGTCTTGCCTTCCTTGATGGCCGGCAGGTTGGGGATAGTTTCGGCGAGTGCGGGAGGCAGCATCTGTGGGACGGCTTCACCTTGCGCCAGATGTAAGACGGAATTGTTGAGCGAGAAGCGCGACACCGCCGCCGCCAGCAGCTTTTCCGCCTGCTCGCCGCTGCCGGCGACCACCACTTGCGTGTGCGGCCGCAGATACATGTCGAGAGCGATGGCATAGGTCGCGGAGAACAGGCCGTAGTGAGCAGCGATCCCGGCGAAGGCGGCAAGCGCGCGCTCGGCAAGCTGGCGATATTTGGCGTCATGGGTGAATGCGTGCAGGCGCAGCAGAGCGATGGTCGCCGCGGGATTGCCCGCGGGCGTGGGAGAATCCTGCAGCGGCTTGCGTCGCGCCGCCAGCGCGCCCAGAACTATGCCCAGGCCTTCGCCCGCATCAGGGCCTGTGGCGATGTCGAAAAACCCGCCTTCGTGCGGATCGCTGAAGCGCGCGATCATGGCTTGGGCGATCTTCTCGGCGAAGCGGAAATAGCTGATGTCGGCGCTGGCTTCGTAGGCGTCGAGGCAGGCGATGATGGTGAAAGCATAATCGTCAAGCACCCCGGGAACGCGGCGCCCGGCCGCCTGCGGATCGGAGTAGGCAATCACGTGCTCCAGGCCGCTGTTCGGGTTCCAGCCCTGAGAGAGAATGCGGTCCAGCGAGCGTAGCGCAAACTTGCGCGCATGGCCGAGCTGCAATACCTGTGCGGCTTTGAGATAAGCCGAGATGCAGAGCGCATTCCAGCTCACGTAGACCGTCTTGTCCACATACGGCGTTGGCCGCTTCAGCCGCGCGGCGTACATCTTTTGCTTGGCCGAATCCAGAATGGCCTGAACCTGTTCCGGCGTCTTCTTCATCCGCTTGCCGATATCCTCCACGCTCGCGGCAACGTGCAGGACGTTCTTCTGGGCATTGTGGTGCATCTCGCCGACTTCGCCGATGTCATAGTGCAGCGCCGCAACCTCGAGCTCTTCGTCCCTGCCGCTCAGTACGGCTTTGGTTTCATCCAGCGTCCAGGTGAAGTAGTCGCCGTCATCGTCCAGCGAGTAGTCGGCGTCCTGGGAGGCGTAGAAGCCGCCGTGTTCGCGGTCGCTCAGCCATTCGTCCATCCAGCGGATGATGTCCTTAGCCACGCCGGCGAAGAACTGGTTGCGCGTGAGCTGATAGCCGTGGACGTAATTCTTCAGCAGCTCGGAATTATCGTAGGCCATCTTCTCGAAATGGGGGACGACCCAGTGTTCATCGACGGAATAGCGATGGAAACCGCCGGCCAGATGGTCATAAACACCCCCCTGCGCCATCTTCTCGAGGGTGATGCTCACGATGTTGAGCAGGTGCTGGTTCCCGGTCTCGGCGTAACTCTGCATGAGCAGATCGGCGGCTCCGGAGTGAGGAAACTTGGGCGAAGAACCGAAGCCACCGTGCTCGGGGTCAAACAACTTGACCGACGATTCCACCATGCTCTCGATCAGTTGCGGTTGCAGCGGGCCGGACTTGCCGGCGAAGCCCTCCGCCCGGCTGAGCGCATCCATCACGCTCTCGGCGGATTCGAGCACGTCGGCGTGTTTCTCGCGGTAGGCCTGGGCCAGAGTCAACAACACGCGTCGAAAGCTGGGCCGGCCTTGATAGTCCTGCGGCGGGAAATACGTGCCGGCGTAATAGGGCTTGCCCTCCGGAGTAAGAAACGCCGTAAGCGGCCAACCGCCCTGCCCGCTGATGGCCTGCACCGCGGTTTGGTAGCGGCTGTCCACGTCAGGACGTTCGTCGCGATCGACCTTGATGGCGACGAAATGCTCGTTGATCAGTGCAGCGATCTCAGGATTTTCGTAAGACTCACGGTCCATCACATGGCACCAATGGCACCACACCGCGCCGATATCGAGCAGGATCGGCTTATTTTCAAGCTTGGCTTTGTCGAAGGCTTCTGCGCCCCACTCGTGCCAGTGAATCGGCTGATGCATAGCCGAGCGCAAATAAGAAGACGAGGCCTGGGCGAGAGCGTTGAGGGCGTGCGTGGTCACCCAGTCAGTCTACCGCGACGGCCGTTTCCGCGCTCAGATTGAGATCTGCTCCAGCAAAGAAGGAAGGTCCGCAAACCGCGACAGGGTGAAAGTGGGCTTTACATCGTCAAGCGACATGGTTTCATCGTCGCCGCGAAACTCCGGGGCTGAAAGCCATGCAGTGCGGATGCCAAATGATTCGCCGCCCAGCACATCAGTGTTGAGCTGGTTGCAAACAAACAGAATTTCATCTTCTGCAAAAGGCCACTTGGAGAGCGCAAACTGAAAAAACTCTGGGGCAGGCTTGCGGAATCCCGCGTCAATCGACGTCGCTACGCAGGAAAAGTATTGCTCGATTTGAGCTGCCTTCAATCTGTCCCAGAGCACGGCCTCGGCTGCCGTTCGCGTGTTGGCCCATACGGCCATAGGAAGGATGATGCGCGGCAAAATGTCACCCACGCCCGGCATGAGTTGGATGCAATCGTCGACCGTCTGCTCATGCACCAAGGTATGGCCGAAATCGAAAGCAACGGCTTTGACGAACCTGCGCACAACCTGCGATCTATTCCTTCACCAGACCCAGCGCATCGGCCTCGCGCCGCAAGCGTTGCAGCTTGCCAAACAGGAGCAGGAGGTAGCCGAGATAAATGCCCCACGCCGCCAAGTAGCCGCCCCAGAGATATGTGCTGGGGTTGACGTGACCTGGGGTTGCAAACAGCATCGCGGGCAAGAGCAGCATGGCGGCGGTACCACCCGCGGCAAGATGGATGTGGGCTGCATTGATCCTTTGGGCGGTGCGCTCCAACTCGTAACGTAACCAGGCAATGAGCGAGCCGAAGGCCAGGAAAGCAATCATGTTGAGAAAGAGAATGTTCTGCATCCGAGAATCCAGATTGGGGGTGCCGATCATGGGTGCGGGATGATGCGTGCGGAACCAGCGGTTGGCCATGTAAACGACCGGTACATCGAGGAAGGCAAAGACTGCCAGCGCGGAAGCCAGCACTGAGGTAGATCCCCCGGCGGAAGACCGGCGCAGGACCAGGTAACTGACATAAAGCAGCCACAGCATGAGCGTGGTATTGAGGCGCATGTCCCACGGCGACCACCAGACGCCCCAAGCATAGCGCGCCCAAATGGGTCCGGTGATCAGCACGACCGAGCAGAAGACTACACCGACTTCAGCGGAGGTGACGGCCAGAGCGTCTGTGCGCGGACTGCGCTTCCAGAGATAAAGAATGGAGGCGAGGAAGTTGAGGAAAAACATGGTGAAGCCGGTGGTGGCGGCCGGAACATGGACGTAGAAAATCCTCTGGACGTCGCCCATGGTTTCTTCGGTCGGGGCCACGACTAGGCCCTGATACGTCCCATACGCCAGTAGAGCGGCGGAGATGGCGGCAAAGACAAGAAATAATTTTGGTTTCATTCTGCGTTTAACACCGTTTCGAATAGCAGGAAACATGCGGTTGTAAAGATGACGCAGAATCCTGCAAGGAATTTCATCTGCACAGCGGGAGCCCCCTCACCGGTCAGCACCTGGGTCGTCGCCGTGACCATGGCGATTACCGCCGGGATCGAAATCGGCAGCAGTAGCAAGGGCAGCATAAGTTCGCGATTACGGGTGCGAATGGACATGGCGGCGAAAAACGTCCCGTTCACCACCAGCGCCCAGGTTCCCAGCAGCGAGATCACCACCAACTGCCACAGAGATCCAACCGGTTTTACATTGTAAAAGACAACGAACAAGGGAGCCATCAGGCATTCGAGCACAATGAGTAAAATAAAGTTACCTAGGCACTTACCTAGGAAAAGTGCTTCCGATGGGGCAGGTGAGACGCGATAGGCGTCGAGCACGCCGTTGCGCAGCTCTCGCGCCCAGGATTCGTTCAAGGCCATGGTGGTGGAGAAGAGAAAGGCGATCCAGATCAGCCCGCCCATCACCGGCCGTGAGTCATCACGCTCGAAAGCGAAGCTGAAGATGACAACCACCACCAGGGCAAAGAACAGCATGGAGTTGAGCACGTCGCGCGAGCGCCACTCCAGGCGCAGATCCTTGCGCACGTTGACGGCGGTCAGCTTGGCGATGGAAAGGCTCATGCCTGGGCCTTCATGCTCGCGGCGTTCCTGCTTGAACCCTTCATGCTTGCACGCTTCATGCCTATACTCCAGGCATCACGCCGCGGTCCACCAGCTTGCCGGCGGAGAGGAAAAGGAACTCGTCGGCCATGTTGGCCAGGAGGCCCAGTTGATGCGTAACCAGGAGAATGGTGTTGCCGGCGGAGCGCATCGC
>DATDGY010000190.1:0-3839 GCA_036521855.1 Candidatus Angelobacter sp. | reverse complement strand
ACCATAGCGTTCACCACCGCGGTCATTGGACCGTAGCAGCCTATGGCCGTTTGAAGCCTCCCCCTACAGAGCGGCTCCGAAGGGCCCACCTTCATCTTTCGTACAGCACGACGCCTTCGCGTCTTCTTGACACAACCTCTCTCAGAACCGTGCTTGAACGTCTCCGCTCACACGGCTCCCGCCATGGAACCACGCCGCACTCCCAATTGCCAGTGTGCCCACAACTTCGGATCGCGTCTCGAGATACGCGCGACCCAATGCGTCGCCCTGCGCAAATGACCGTGCAACTTCTTGTACTTCCGATTGGCCCACCGGGCCAACGATCGATCCAGTTGCCGCATCGGCGGATAGAGCGCCGACCGGTAAAATCGCCCGTAATACCGAAGCCACCCTCGAATGATCGGGTTGAACATCCGCGACAGATCTTCGATGGACTTGTCACTGCGTAGATGCAGATTCCAGTGTCGAATCTCCGTCCGGATCGCTTTCACCGCCTTGTCAGAGACTGCCGGACTGAAGTTGATGAAGTACTTCCCCTTGCGATTCTTCGATCTCCGCGGCCGAAATGTATAGCCCAGAAAATCGAACTTTTCGTTCGGATACGTCCTCCGCCGGTCATCATCCTTGCAATAGACAACCTTCGTCTTTTCCGGATGAAGCTCCAGCCCACATTCCTGCAAGCGTGCGGCTATCGCTGCCCGAACCTCCTGGGCTTCCACTTCCGTCCTGCAATGCACGATGGCATCATCGGCGAAACGTTCAAACGGCAACTGCGCATACCGCTTCGCCATCCACCGATCAAAAGCATAATGCAGAAACAGATTGGCTAACAGAGGGCTGATGACTCCCCGAACGCAAAAGGTAACTTCGAGTTTGACCGGCGGCTGGGGTTTCGGCGGAAATCGGGTGCGGATTGACTCATGTCGCATGCGGTTGTATGTTTATGACAGATGCCGCGCGCCAGCGAGACCCAGAAAGCCGAGCGCCTCAATCGCGCGCGCGACCTGTTGCTGCATGTCGATCAGCTCGCCGATGCGGTCGAACAGTTGGCCCAGGACTGCTCCATTTCACCGCGTCAAGCCTATCGCTACCTCGAACAAGCTCAGCGGCTGAAACGGCCGGTCCCACCAAGCGAAGCCAAACTGGCATTCACCGTCAAACTTCCGCACAGCCTGGTCCGCCGCGTCCGCACGTTCGCTGCGGCCAAGGGATTGTCCATCAGCGAGGTGGTCAGCCGGGCGTTGTTCGCGCTGCTGCCGCGAGGGCGAGGGCGTGGGTGAGCCGAAACCAATTCGGCCACATACCCTGCAGTTGGAATATCGATTCGACCGTCTGTTGCCAGATAAGCTCGCGCACGTGTATCAGTTGCTCGTGCCGGATCTACGTCAGCCAATCGGAGGTGATACTCCGAAACAAGCGAATCCTACGTCAGGAGTGAACGATGTACAAGCCAGCAGCGATTTATGCACGCGTGTCCTCGGATCGTCAGAAGGAGAATCACACGATCGCCAGCCAGACGGCGGCGCTGATCGAGTACGCGCAGACGCACGGATACAGCGTGCCGCCGGAATGGGTCTTCCAGGACGAAGGCTATAGCGGCGCCATTCTTGTGCGGCCAGGATTAGAGGCGCTTCGCGATCTGTCCGCGGAGGGCCAGATCGCCGCAGTACTGGTGTACTCGCCAGACCGGCTGAGCCGAAAGTATGCCTATCAAGTCTTGCTGAGTGAAGAACTGTCACGTTGTGGGGTGGAGTTGATCTTTCTAAAGGCACCGGCGGGAGCCACGCCAGAGGATCAACTTCTGGTGCAGTTCCAGGGCATGATCGCCGAATACGAACGCGCCCAGATCGCCGAGCGGTGCCGGCGAGGCAAAAAGCACATGGCGCATCAGGGTGGGGTGAACGTGCTTTCGGGAGCGCCCTTCGGCTACCGATACGTGAAGAAGAGTGACACCTCGGCAGCATTCTACGAGGTGATGGAGACCGAGGCCAAGGTGGTGCGAATGGTGTTTGAGATCTATACCCAACAGGGACTCAGCATCAACGCCATCGCTCGTTTATTGAATGAGCGCCAGATTGCGACACGGACGGGCAAGGGCCGCTGGGAGCGATCCACGGTTTGGGGCATGCTGCGCAATCCCGCGTATCGAGGAACCGCTTGCTATGGCAAGACGGAACAGCGGCCCAGGCAACGTGTCACGCGCCCTCTCCGTCAACGGAAAGCCTTGCCGAGTCGCGACGTTGGCGGGCATGAGCGACCCCGCGCCGACTGGATTGAGGTCCCCGTGCCTGCGCTGGTGAGCGAAGAGATGTTCGCGCTGGCGCAAGAGCAGTTGGAAAAGAACAAACGTCATTCGCCGCGGCACACTATCGAGCCGACCTTGCTGCAAGGCCTGCTGGTGTGCGAACAGTGCGGCTACGGCTTGTACCGCACATCCACCCACACCTCGAAGCAAAAACTGAACTACTATCGCTGCATCGGTTCGGATGGATATCGGCGGCTGAACGGGCCGATTTGTACGAATCGGCCAATCAGACAAGATTATCTTGATGAGTTCGTGTGGAGCGAAATCATACGCCTTCTGGAAGGTCCGGAGCTAATCCAAACCGAAATCGATCGCCGCCGCAAGGCCGCTCAAAAGGCGGACCCATTGCGCAAGCGAGAAGAGGAGTTGCACCGGGAACAGGCACGCATGGAGAAGAGTAGCGAGCGCCTGGTGACAGCCTATCAAGAGGGCTTGCTGACCCTCTCCCAACTCCGCCAAAGGATACCATCATTGCAGAAACAAACGCAGGCCATCGAATCGGAATTACAATCTCTGAAGATGGCGGCAGTGGACGAAGCAAAATACCTACAACTGGCAGAGAGCCTGGCGGGATTTCGCAGCAAGTTGCGGGTACGAGCCGAGGTGCTGGATATCGCGGTGCGGCAGCAGATTCTGCGGCTACTGGTGAAGGAAGTCTTAATTGGAAGTGACACGATTACGCTGCGCCATTCGATCCCGATTCCGCAATCAGGGCCAGGGTCAAACGGATCGCCGGTTCTGCCTTCCGGCGTCACTGGATCAAGGCCGAACCCAGGTTATCTTTTGCGTTCGGGGAGTCATGACACCTCCTTGCGGCGTGCCCTTCTCACGCGGGATCAACTGGCCGTCCTCCTCTTGCACTGGCGCTTTCAGCCACCGCTCGATATAGAGAACCATCCACTGTTCCTTAGCGTGCTTCTTCACCGCCCGTATCAGCAGATCTTGCGGGATGTTGTCGAAGAAACCCTTGATGTCCAGATCTACAATCCAGTCATAGCGCCAACATCGCTGCCGCGCCTGCCCCACTGCATCCAGCGCCGACTTCCCCGGTCGATACCCGTAGGAATCCGGATGGAACAGCGGGTCCACCTGAGGCTCCAGTCTCGACTTCACCACCTGTTGCGCGATCCGATCCGATACGGTCGGTATACCCAGCTTCCTTTCCCCACCATTTGCTTTCGGTATCTTCACCGTCCGCACCGGCGGCGGAAAGTAACTGCCCGACGACATCCGATTCCAGATCTTGTACAGGTTCCTTTTCAAGTTCCCTTCGAAATCCGCAATCGTCTGCTCATCGACCCCTGCCGCTCCCTGGTTCGCTTTTACTCGTTTATACGCCTCCCAGACCTCCCACTTAGAAATACAGAACGGCTTTGCCTCACTCATCGGCTCCTCCCATTGCTGGTTGGCACATTGACTTCAGCTCCATAACACAACCCCTTCGCTCCATCCCCTTTCAGGGACTTCACCGCTACTACGGGTTTGTTCCGCCCCTGGGCTCCGCTTCCGTACTCTCGCCCTCGTGGTTCTTCCA
>DATDGY010000189.1:0-39929 GCA_036521855.1 Candidatus Angelobacter sp. | reverse complement strand
GATTTCAGGTGCTTCTCCAACAGATACGGGCTGCCGCATTGGGGGCATGTCTCGGCCACCGGCTTGTAGGCCGAGGTGAACTCGCACTTGGGGTAGTTGGCGCAGCCGTAGAAGATGTTGCCGCGCTTGCGGGCTTTTTTCTCGACCAGTTCGCCCTCTTTACACTCCGGGCACTTCACGCCAATAAAGTTCTGCTTGATGTATTTGCAGGTCGGATAGCCGCTACAGGAGATGAACTCGCCATAGCGTCCGTGGCGGAGGATCATATTACGTCCGCACAGTGGGCAGACTTCGTCGAGCGGGACGTCGGGCACGCGTTTGGCCTGGTCCAGGCGGCGTGTGGTCTTGCAGTCCGGATAGCCGGTGCAGGCCATGAACTGCCCGAAACGGCCGCGCTTCAACACCATCACCCGGCCGCAGTTCTCGCAGTACTCCTCCTGTGAGGTCTCCGGCATTTCCGCCGTATCCAGGTCGGGAAGATTGATGGGATTCTCTTTGGTGAAGGTACAGCTGTTCGGATCGTCTTTCTTGTAGGAGCTGCAGGCGAAGAACGACCCGTGCTTGCCCCACTTGAGCACCAGCGGAGAGCCGCAGCGTTCGCACTTCTCTTCCGTGGGCTTCTCCATCCGCTTGATGTTCTCCATGTGCTTCTGGGCGTAGCGGAGGTCTTTCTCGAATTTCTTGTAGAACTCGCCCAGTGCGTCCGTCCACTTCTCTTTGCCCTCTTCGATTTCGTCGAGCTCTTCTTCCAGCCGCGCGGTGTACTGAGGATCGAAGATATCGGCAAAATTCTCCACCAGAAGATCGGTCACCACCAGGCCAATCTCCGTAGGCAGGAACACCTTGCCGCCGGTCTTGGTCACGTACTGACGCTCTTGGATGGTGGAGAGAATCGTCGCATAAGTGGAGGGTCGCCCGATGCCGCGCTCTTCCAGCTCCTTTACCAGCGAGGCTTCGTTGTATCGCGGCGGCGGCTCGGTGAAGTGCTGCTCCGGCTTCAGTTCCTTGAGCGTGAGCTTCTGGCCGGCTTCCAGAGGCGGCAGTTTGTGTTTGAGCGCTTCGTCTTCTTCGTCCTTGCCTTCCTTGGATTCCTCGTAAACCTTCAGGAAGCCTTCGAACTTCAGCACCGATCCGGTCACGCGGAAGGTAAACGACTCGGCTGCGGCTTTGGCCTCAATGTCAACGCCGGTCTGGTCGAAGACCGCGGGCGTCATTTGCGACGCGACAAAGCGCTGCCAGATCAGCTTGTAAACCTTGTACTCGTCTTCCTGAAGATATTTCTTGATCTCGTCAGGATGCCGCACAACCGATGTGGGCCGAATGGCCTCGTGCGCTTCCTGCGCAGCCTTCCTCGATTTGTAAGTGTTCGGTTGTTCGGGCAGAAAGTCCTTGCCAAAGGACGAATCGATCATTTGCCGCACTTCAGCCACAGCGTCGTTCGAAACCTGCACTGAATCCGTACGCATGTAGGTGATCAGGCCGACCGAGCCTTCGTCGCCCAGCTCCACGCCTTCATACAGACGCTGGGCGATGATCATGGCTCGCTTCACGCTGAAGCGCAGCTTGCGCGAAGCATCCTGCTGGAGCTTGCTGGTGGTAAAGGGCGGCGCGGTACTGCGGCGGCGCTCCTTTTTCTCGACGTTCCGCACCGACCACTGCGCCTGCTCCAGCGCGGCCACGATCTTCGTGGACTCTTCTTCGTTGGGGACCTCGGTCTTCTCGTCCCCGCGGCCCACAAAGCGGGCATCAAACGCCGGCGGCTTGGCCGCGGCCAGATGCGCGTCGATGGTCCAGTACTCTTTCCTGTCGAACGCTTTGATCTCGCGCTCGCGCTCCACGATCAGGCGCAGGGCAACAGTCTGCACTCGTCCCGCGGAGAGCCCGCGTCGCACTTTGTCCCACAGCAGCGGCGAAACCTGGTAGCCCACAATCCGGTCCAGGACGCGACGGGTCTGCTGCGCGTCCACCAAATTGCGATCGATGTCACGCGGATGCTGGAAGGCCTCCTGCACCGCTTTCTTGGTGATCTCGTTGAAGGTCACGCGATGCACCGGCGTTCCGCCCTTTTTCTTTTTGCTGAAGCCGTCGGTGAGTTCCTCGGCCAGGTGCGAGGCAATGGCCTCGCCTTCGCGGTCCGGGTCGGGCGCCAGATAAATGGCAACAGCGTCTTTGGCCAGCTTCTTCAGCTTGGCCACGACCTTTTCTTTCCCCGGAATGACGACGTATTCAGTCTCGAAGTCGCCCTCAAGATCCACGCCCAGCTTGCTCTTGGGCAGGTCTTTGATGTGCCCCAGCGAGGCCTCTACCTCATAGTCCCTTCCCAGGTACTTGTTGATGGTCTTCGCCTTGGCCGGCGATTCGACGATGACTAAGGATTTTGGCAATTTCGTTTCCGCTCAGATATTCGTAACATGAATTGACTCGCGCGACAAATAATCCTCGCGAGTAGTTAGTACTTAGTAATTAGTACTTAGCTTCTCCCTGCCGCAGATCCCGTGGCCTTGAGCTCGATTTGTTCCTCAACGCTGCCCAAGAACGAGGTCATCATTTTGCGCACCTCTGTCAGGGCCTGCGCGGCGCGTTGGAAGTCCTCGTCTCTCAGAAATCCCAGGTCCCGGGAAAGCAGCAGATGATAATCGAGCTCGCTGGCAGATCCCATCGCAATCCTGACAAATCTCGCCAACTCACTGCTTGTACGGCGTCCGCATCCCTCAGCGAGGTTCGCACCCATCGAGACTGCTGCTCGCCGCAGTTGACTTGTCAGCCCGTAAATCTCTTCTCGCGGGAAAGTGCGCGACATCTGATAGAGCTCCAACGTCAATCGGTGGGCCTTTGTCCAAACCTGTAAGTCCCGATAATTCCTCATCGGCGGCACCTCCCTGATTGCAACTAAGTACTAATTACTAAGTACTAAAAACTCCTAACGAAATTCTTTCCCGGCATCTGCTTGATTTTCCCGTTCAACTCCAGCTCAAACAGCGCCGCGAATATTTCCGACGAGGAAACGTCCGGTTCCAGCCTTTCAATGATTTCGTCGATGTGAGTCAGCGCGTCCTGTTTGAGGACGGCGAGGATCTTTCTCTCCCGCGGCGTCAGCTGCTCGTCAAAGAGGCTGGATGCTTGTGGCCTTTCGTCTGATGCATCCGGGGCCCGTTCGGATTCAAGCTGGCGCTGCACATCCGCGGGCAATTCCTCCCAAACGTCCTCCCATGTTGCAGTTAGCTTGGCTCCCTGCTTGATAAGAGTATTGGGTCCCCAGGAGTTGCGGGAGGTCACATTGCCGGGCACCGCGAACAGTTCCCGGCTCTGCTCCAGCGCGCAGCGGGCGGTGATGCGGGTGCCGCTGTATTCGCCTGCCTCCACCACCAGCACCCCCAGCGCCAGCCCGCTGATGATGCGGTTGCGGATGGGAAAGTTCTGCGGCGCGGCGAATGTCGCCAGGGGAAACTCGCTGACCAGCGCGCCGCCCATCTCAAGAATGCCTTCGGCGATCTTCTTGTTCTCACGCGGATAAATTACATCAACTCCCGTGCCGAACACGGCGACCGTCTTTCCCTTGGCTTTGAGTGCGCCACGATGGCCGGCAGTATCCACGCCGCGCGCCAGTCCGCTGAAGATGGCGATGCCACGCCCCGCCAGATCGGCGGCCAATCGCTCCGCCATACCGATTCCGTAGGGCGTGGGGTGGCGCGTCCCCACCACGGCAATGCCCGGCCGGGCCAGCGCTTCCACGCTGCCGCGCACATAGAGTACCAGCGGCGGATCATAAATCTCGCTCAGCCGCGGCGGCCAGCCGGTATCGTCACGCGAAATAATCTGAACGCCTCCCGCCAGGGCCTTGGCAAACTCTTCATGGGCCATCTCCAGCGACTTGCCCAGAGCGATGTGCTGCGCCGATTGCGCCTGCAGGTTCAGCGCTTCCAGTTCGGTCAGCGACGCGTGAAATATGTCCTCAATTTTCCCGAAATGCTCCGCCAGCTTGCGCCCGCGCGTGGGGCCGAGGCCGGGCGTCAGCGCCAACGCCAGCCAGTAAAGTGAGTTCGAAATCTGGGAAGCCGGTGCGGCCATCGAACCAGTGCTTTCTTGCCGAATGAAACTGCGCGGACTCTACACGCATCACGGAAGAGCTGTCAAGGCGGCGCCATGACCTCCTGTTAGAATGAACGTTTCATGGCCCCACTTCGCATCTCTGCTATCAGCTTTCTGAACACCGCTCCCCTGATGTGGGATTTCGAACACGGTGAAACCGCCGGCGAGCTGCAGCGCCATTTCTCGCTCAGCTACACCGTGCCTTCACATTGCGCGGCGCAATTGCAGGCCGGGACCGCCGATATCGGCATCATCCCCGTGGCGGCGTATACAACCATTCCCAATCTGCTTGTGGTTCCCGACGTAGGCATTGCCGCCAAGAACGTGGTGCGGTCGATTCTCTTGATCAGCAAGGTTCCGGCGGAGAAGATTCGCAACGTGGCCACCGACGATTCCTCGCGCACCTCGGCGGCGCTGGTGGAGATTTTTTTGCGGAAGTTCGTGGGCGTTACGCCCGGTTTCAGCCGCCAGGAGCCTGTGCTCAAGGAAATGCTGAAATGGCACGACGCCGCGCTGCTGATCGGCGATCCAGCGCTCCAGGCGCAGACCGAAGGTTATTTCGTTTACGACCTGGCCGAGCAGTGGCGCCGGTGGACGGGCCGTCCATTTGTCTTTGCCTTCTGGGCGGTGCGCAAAGCGGCGTTGGCCGGGACTGCACCGGAGGTCAACATAGCGCGCGTCTTCCAGCAATCGCGCGATAACGGGCTGAAGCATATTCAGGAAATTGTCTCCGCCTGGGCGCCGCGGCTGGGCCTGAGCGAGAAGCTAGTGAGCGACTACCTGGCGGAGAACGTGGATTACTCGCTCGACCAGGAGAATTTGGACGGCTTGCGTCTGTTCTTCCGGTATGCCGAGGAATGCGAAGTGTTGCCAGCCGCGCCCGAACTTCAGTTTCTCGAACAGCCGCGGCTCACAGCGCGCTCCTGATCGACCGGTGCCCGGTCTTACGCCCCAGCGCACCCTGCGCTGAGGCGTCGGACTACATAATGCCGCGCCTTCGGCGCTTGGTACTCTAAGTTCGAAAATCCCTCGGTCGTGGATCAATGCTGGGCGGCGCCGCTTCATTTCAGGCGGACCTTCATTTCGTTGCCATCGCTGAAGGTCACGATCAACACCCGTTCGCTGCCCTCGGGAAAGTTGCCTCTGAGACTTAGGGACTAGTTGTAGGACTCCGAAGAAGACTGCACGTTGACACGAAGCTGGTGCTGGCCGGGCGCGACGTAGACGTTCTCTGATTGATCGGTTCCCGCATGCCCAAACAGCCCGAACTTTTTCTTGGAAGCCGCATCGAGTTTTTTGTGTAAGACGCGTTGCTCATCTACCCATACAGTCAGGTTGGCGTCGCGGAGCTTAGTATTCGCAGAAATCCGGAGCGGCACTGAACGCGAGCCTGGAGTCAACCGGCTCGTGCCTGGTTGCGGGCCAGTCCGCGAGATGGAAACGGCGTTAGATTGAATAGGCTTGTTAACTGCCGGAGATGAAGACGATGCAGGAGCTGCCTCAAGAGAATGGCGCGAGTTTTGCCAAAGCCCGAATGCCCCAATAGCTCCGATACAAGAGAGCAGGCCAAGCGCGCGTACCCGCCGGCTCTTATGCATCTGCGAACTGAGTCTCTTCAACACTTGTTGAAGCTGGGCTACAATCCGGGCGCCGGACGGTTCGCGTCTGTGGCTGGCTTTGGCGTAAACACGGTCTGTAATCTCAAGCAAACTTGAAGGAGCAGAACCGGGCTCCATGTTTCTATTCCATAGTTCCTGTTGCTGGAGAACATTTTGGAGATCGAGCGCCATTTCCATCCCGCGTTGATAGCGTTCCGCAGGATTTTTGGCCATGGCTCGAACAACAATGCCATTGAGCCCTGGTGGCAACTGCAAATTAAGGGCTTCCACAGGAACCGGCTCATGGTGGACCACTTTGAACGACACCGTGATAACGCTGTTGCCTTGAAATGGGCGGTGTCCGGTCAGCAACGTGTACAGAACTACGCCCAACGAAAAGAGATCGGACCGGCCATCGACCGGAGCGCCGTTGAGTTGCTCCGGCGACATGAAGGCCGGCGTTCCCAGGATTTGGCCGCTGGCGGTTAACTCGCTGAGATTCAGTTTGGCAACGCCAAAATCAGCGATCTTGGCATGGCCGTCTTCCGTAAGCAGAATATTTGAGGGTTTGAGATCGCGGTGGATCACGCCCTGGCTATGCGCCCCGTCAAGGGCCTCCGCGAGCTCTCGAACGAGACTGACCACAACCCGAGAAGTGAGTTTGCCCGACTGTTCCAGCGATTTTCCCTTGACATACTCCATGACGATGTAGGGCGCATGAGTTTCGGGCTCTTCGCCAACGTCGAAAATCGTCAGGATGCCCGGGTGTGAGAGGCGTCCAGCGGCTTCGGCCTCGCGCCTGAAGCGCTCCCGGTATTCGCTTTGAGCTTCGGGAGGCTGTCCGACGAGGGAAACGCTCTTGATGGCAACAACGCGGTTAATAGCCGGGTCGCGGGCGCGGTACACGACTCCCATGGCGCCCGCGCCTAGCTCGTCGAGCACCTCATACCGCCCGAATCGTCTCACATCGCTTGCTGGACTTGCCATCTCATCCAGAGAATAAGGATAAGAATATTGTTAGCCAGGCCAAGATTCACCACACGAACGGTCCATGCCGATTACCGTAGTAATGAGTAGAAACACCTCTTGTGCACAGCCTGATCTTCTCCGTGTCTCTGTGCTTCCGTGGTAGGTTTGCCCGATGCAGCGCCCCAAAGATTCCCTTGATGGGCTCTTTTTCGCTAAAATCTTAGTGTTCATGTCCTTGACCAAAGCCCAAGCCCTGGAGATGTTCCGCTCCGACGATCTGATCGGGATCGGCATGGAGGCGGACGCGTTGCGCCGCAAGCTGCATCCGGAAGGCGTGGCCACCTACATCATCGACCGCAACATCAACTACACCAATTTCTGCACCGAGTACTGTACGTTCTGCGCTTTTTACGCACCGGTGAAAGGGCCGGGACGGGCCAAGGGGTACGTGCTGGATTTTGATACCATCTACGAGAAGATCCGGGAGACAGTCGAACTGGGTGGCACTGGAGTGCTGATGCAGGGCGGACTGCATCCTGACCTGAAGATTGAATGGTATGAAGAGATGATGCGCGGCATCAAGCAGCGCTTTCCGCGCGTCCATCTGCACTGCTTTTCCGCCTCGGAGATCATCCACTTCGCCGAGATCAGCGGTCTCTCCATCGAAGACACCATCCGGCGGCTGCGCGATGCCGGTCTCGATTCCATCCCCGGCGGCGGCGCCGAGATCCTGGACGATGAGGTCCGTTACAAGATCGCGCGCCTCAAGTGCCTGACCGAGGACTGGCTCAACGTTCATCGCACCGCGCACAAGCTGGGCATGCGCACCACGGCCACCATGATGTTCGGCGTGGGCGAGACGATCGAGCACCGCGTGAACCACTTCCAGCGCATCTATGACCTCCAGGAAGAGACCGGCGGCTTTACCGCGTTCATCCCCTGGAGCTTCCAGCCCAAGAACACCGCACTGGGCGGGCGCCACTGGGACGAAGCCACCGCGGTCGAGTATCTGAAAGTGCTGGCCATCTCCCGGCTGTATCTCTCGAACTTCCTGAACGTGCAGTCGAGCTGGGTCACGCAGGGTTTGAAAGTCTGCCAGGTTGGGCTGCGCTTCGGCGGCAATGACGTAGGTTCGGTGATGCTCGAAGAGAACGTGGTCCGCTCCGCCGGCGTCACCAACTGCACCACAGAAGAAGAATTGCGGCGGATGATCCGCGACGCCGGCTTCGTCCCCAAACAGCGGGATACGCTGTATCGGCAGCTTTTCTTGAACTAGGTTTTTGAATCCCGAGCGTAGCGAGGGATCGCTATTTTCATCGGTGATCCCTCGGCGACACTTTCCCGCAGTGCATTCAAGAAGATAGAGATCCCTCGCTGCGTTCGGGATTTGCACAGGTAGTATCAGGTACAATCTATGTATCCCAATTTCTTATTCTGGGAGTTCCTCGTCTGAACGTCTTGTGTTCCAACGTCGCGCTCTTGCTTGCCGCCGCTTCGCAGAAGGGGCTGATGGGGTATTTCAAGCGGCAGTTTCTGGACCAGACCTTCAAGGGCTTGTATTCACCTAACACGTTCGATTTGATGCTGCTGATTCCCTACTTCGTGGTCATGATCATTCTGGCCATCTATGGTCTCCACCGCTACGCGCTGGTGTACATGTATTACAAGAACAGCAAGAACCACACCGGGGAGCCGGCCTCAAGGTTCAGCGAACTGCCCCGAATCACGGTGCAGCTGCCGATCTTCAATGAGCAGTACGTGGTGGACCGGCTGGTGGAGGCCATCTGCAAGCTGGAGTACCCCAAGGACAAGCTCGATATCCAGGTGCTGGACGATTCCACCGATGAGACCGTCGAAGTGGCGGCCGGCGTCGTGGAGCGCTTTGCCGCGCTGGGACACCCCATCACCTACATACATCGCGACAACCGTGAGGGTTTCAAGGCCGGCGCGCTGCAGCATGGAATGCTCACCGCTAAGGGCGAGATGATCGCGATCTTCGACGCCGACTTCGTCCCCACCGAAGACTGGCTCATGCGCGTGGTCCATTATTTCAGCGATCCCAGCGTGGGCATGGTACAGACCCGCTGGACCCATCTCAATCGCGATTATTCATTTCTGACCCAAGTTGAGGCTATCCTGCTCGACGGCCATTTTGTGCTGGAGCATGGAGGCCGCTCGCGCAGCCAGGTTTTCTTCAATTTCAACGGGACCGCCGGCATGTGGCGACGCCAGGCCATTCTCGATGCCGGCGGCTGGCAACATGACACGCTCACGGAAGACACCGATCTCTCCTACCGCGCGCAGCTCAAAGGCTGGAAGTTCAAATACGCGCAGGACATCGAGTGCCCGGCCGAGCTGCCCATTGAGATGACGGCCTTCAAGACCCAGCAAGCGCGCTGGGCCAAAGGCCTGGTCCAGACCGGCAAGAAGGTCCTGCCCATGGTCTTCCGGAGCGACCTGCCGTTCCGGGTGAAGGTGGAAGCCTGGTACCACTTGAGCGCCAACATCAGCTATCCCCTGATGATCATCTTCTCCACGCTGTTGATGCCGGCGATGATTATCCGCTCCTTCGGCGGCTGGTTCCAGATGCTGGTGATCGATCTGCCTCTGTTCATGGCTTCAACTTTTTCCATCTCCAGCTTCTACCTGGTTTCCCAGAAAGAGCTGCTGCCGCGGAAGTGGCCGAAGACATTTCTCTATCTGCCGGTGTTGATGTCGCTGGGCATTGGCCTCACTCTCACCAATACCCGCGCGGTGATGGAGGCTCTGCTGGGGATCAAGTCGGCGTTCAAGCGCACGCCCAAGTACCGCGTACAGTCGAGGGCAGACCGGGCGCTGGGACAAAAATACCGCCGGCGCCTGGGACTGGTCCCGTGGCTCGAGCTTCTGGTAGGCGCCTACTTCATGCTGATGTGCTGGTACGCCTACAGCAGCGGGAATTACTGGACGCTTCCCTTCCTGATGCTGTTTGTCCTCGGGTACTGGTGCACCGGGCTTATGTCACTGCTCCAGGGAAGATTAGAGCGATTCTCAGTCAAGCGCGAGACGCATTCTAAGCCCTTCCCCGTAGGTGTGTGAGTCTTTGGCCGACCGGGGCGAAGGTTGCCTCTGGTATGCTTACCCGGTACCGAATGAGAGCATTGGTCATCATCTTCGTGCTCTGCTTGGGGGCGATTTTGGCAACTGTCGGCGTGCTGTGGTGGCGGGTACGCTGGCACCTGCGACGTTCCGATGTCGCGCTGAAGAACGCCCTGGGGCAAGTCCAGCAGGATCAAGAACCGATGAAGAAGACGTAATCAACCTGCGGCGGGCGCCGCCGGTCATCGCCATCGGCCATCGAGAAAACCCTCACCAGAAGACCGGCGCAAACCGGCCGCAGCTTGAAAAGCGGCAAGTATTGTAGGATTGCAACCATGTCATCTTCGTCAGTTGTAACAGAGGTCCGCGAAATCAGCGTCGCTCACAGTCCGGATTCCGACGACGCCTTCATGTTCTATGGTCTGGCCACCAATAAAATCCGCGTGCCTGGGCTGAAGTTCACACACACGCTCGCCGATATTGAGACCCTGAACCGCAAAGCCGTGCAGGGAGTTTATGACGTTTCGGCCATTTCCTTTCATGCCTATCCCTATGTTCAGGATAAGTACGCTCTCATGTCATGCGGCGGAAGTGTAGGCGAACAGTATGGCCCCATGGTGGTGGCGTCGCGACCCGTTGGGCTGGACGAACTACCCCGGCTGAAGATTGCAGTCCCGGGCAAGCTGACCACAGCGTACCTGGCGCTCAAACTCTTCTCCCCCAAGATTGAGACGGCGGTCGTGCCCTTTGACCGCATCATCCCCGAGATCGTGGCCGGCAAGTATGAGGCCGGGCTGATCATCCATGAAGGCCAGCTCACGTATGAAAGTTCAGGATTGAGCAAGGTTCTGGACTTGGGGAAATGGTGGCACGAACTCACGGGGCTGCCGCTGCCCCTGGGAGGAAACGCGATCCGGCGCCAACTGGGGCGGGAATTGATTGCGACCGTCAGCCAGGCGCTGCGCAACAGCATTCAGTACGGTCTTGATCATCGCGAAGAAGCGCTGGCCTACGCCATGCAGTTCGCCCGCGATCTGGATACACAAAAAGCAGACCGGTTCGTAGGCATGTACGTGAACGAGCGTACGCTCGACTACGGCACGGACGGCAAGGAAGCCGTGACGCGCCTGCTGGAGATGGGACACCGCGCCGGGATCATCCCTCATCCCCCGAACGTGGAGTTCGTGTAAGTTGATGGCCGGCCGGAAACGCCCCCGAACCGTAGCGTCTCCGGGCCGGAAGCGAATCTAGTAGCGGTTGCGGAAGCCTCCGCCTCCGCTGCGGCCACCGCCACGGTTGCCGCCTCTGCCGCCACCGCCCCCAAAGCCGCCTCGTCCGCCGCCCCCGCCAAAGCCCTTGTTCACCTTGG
Organism: Candidatus Angelobacter sp.; assembly: GCA_036521855.1. Classification (GTDB taxonomy): domain Bacteria; phylum Acidobacteriota; class Terriglobia; order Terriglobales; family Acidobacteriaceae; genus Angelobacter. The sequence goes on along the minus strand of DATDGY010000189.1, from coordinate 28,826 downwards.
GGCGGGCCTCATTCACATTGAGCACACGGGAGCCAAGCTGCGTCCCGTTGATCCCGTTGATGGCCTTTTCGGCCTCTTCGTCGTTCGCCATTTCAACAAAGCCAAAACCTCGCGGCTGGCCTGTATCACGGTCTTTTAGAATCGTAACGTTATCGACCTGCCCGTAAGCTGCAAAAGCCCCACGAAGCTCGTCCTCAGAGACGTTGAAATCCAAATTGCCTACGTAGATATTCTTCATGCGATCCTTCTTCAAGTGAGTACAGGCGCCGTGATACTGGCGTACTGTAAAATTGACCGGGATAGAAGACACTCTTTCAGAGGTTTACCTGCCTATTCGCTCGGCGCGAACCCTATAAGCCTACGCCTGAGTCTTCGAAGATGCAAACCAGGGTTGACTATCGCGTGGCCCAGCCTCGCCAGACGGCGTTAGCACGGACTAACGCCGGCCGAGGCAAGCTTCCTCATAGGCGCACGCTTTGTGGGCATGGGGAACTGGCCTGGGTTCTATAATCTCTGGCAGGAGGGATTTGGACATGTCACCTCTTGGCATCATTCTCCTTCTTGGCATGACGCCGCCGCAGCATCAAATGGTTGCCGTCCAACGAACCGACGTCCAAGCCCCATCGGAGGCTCAACGTCACATAGAGCAACTTGCCTCCCAGGGCTTGGCAGCCGCCGAGCGCGCCGCACGCGCAGCCGCCGAGCGCGCCGCGCGCGTCAACACCAATTGCTACGCCATCCGCAGTTACCTCTTCCGGCGCGAGGAGGGCAGCGCTCCGGTTTTGGTCGGCACCACCACCTGCACACCGGCCAACACGGTGCGGCCTGAGCAAGTGATGAATCCACCCAAGGCGCGGCTGGTTCCTCAGTGAACTGAGCCGCGAGATTCTCCCCCAGGGGCGGTGCGGCGTCGTGGGCGCCACATCCGCACTACTCTCAGCCAGTTGGTTTTTCCATCTGGAGGTACATGCTATCCTCGCCGGTCTTGACAAAACCAAGCCTGGCATAAAGCCGCGCGGCAGGATTGGTCTTCAGAACCTGCAAACGCAAGGGCATGCTCTCCTGGTTGCACTGTGCAATCAGATCGCGAATCAAACCGCTGCCGATCCCCCGCCCTCTATGCTCCGGCAGCAAAGAGATATCCACCAGGGTCACGGCATCAGGGCCACGATGGACGATGATCCGCCCGATGGGCGCTTCGCCCAGCATGACGATGCACTGCTCGGCCGACGCATAGGCCGTCTCGTACCAGCGTTGCTGCGCGGAGAACTGCATACGCAGGAACGCCTCCAGTTGGGCCCGGTCCCAGCCCAAGGAGGCGAACTCGGCTTGGCGCGTTGTGGCGTAGAGCTGGAACAGAAATTCCTGATCGCCGGGATGGGCCGGCCGTGGTGAGATGGCCATGAATGTCAAAGATAGCTCAGCCTGCGAACCGAAAGGAAGATTAAAAGAGACGGATGGCTCCGCCCTCTGGACCCAGGATCTTTCTAGTCATCGTCATCGTCGTCGCCCGTGGGCTGGCGCGCGGAGGAATCCAACAAAAGCCAATCACGCCGGGATGGCGGAAGTCAGCCAGCTTCAGAAAGAGGCCTTTTTACTCTCCTTTAACATTCACCGTGTACTCTCGTTGCTAACGATGGGTTGGATCATGCGAGAACGGCTGGCCGGGGAAGAACAGAGGCGTCCGCAATCTGCTGCTGACCTCGAGATGAACAATAACCAAAAGATCTTTGTCGTTGAAGACGACCTGGATATTGCGCGGCTGGTACGCCATCATCTTGAAACCGCCGGGTTTCGCGTGCGCAGCTACTCCGCCACTTCCAACGTGCTCGCGGATGCTCAGAAAGAGCGGCCGGCGCTGCTGCTGCTCGACATCATGATACCGGGCGGCGATGGCTTGGACCTTTGCCGTCAAGTGCGCCGGGCAGGCGCGCCCCTGGCAGCGACGCCGATCGTCTTCCTCACCGCCAAGACCGCTGAAGCTGACCGCATCACGGGGCTGGAGACCGGGGCCGACGATTACATCACCAAGCCCTTCAGCCCGCGCGAGCTGCTGGCGCGAATCAAGGCCGTCTTGCGGCGCTGCGAGAGACCCTTGGCGCCCGTTGCCATCACCGCGGGCGATCTGGAGATTGACGCCGCGGCCATGACCGTAAACGTGCGCGGCGACTCCGTAACCACCACCGCTACCGAATTCCGCCTGCTGCATTACCTGGCCCAGCACGCCGGCCGAGTCTTCACCCGCGACCAGATCCTCGATGCCGTCTGGAAGGAAACCACCTTCGTCAGCCCGCGCTCCGTGGACGTTTACGTCCGGAAACTCCGCGAGAAGATCGAGCACGACCCGGAACAGCCCAGGTACTTGAAGACGGTCCGGGGCACCGGATATCGCTTCGAGGTCCCCAAGTAAACTTTGGTCCCTGGCCCACAAGAAGCGCGCGATTCCGACGGCCGGCAGCGAGCAATTCACTGGATTTTTATTGTGTTTTCATCTGCCATTCATGTCAGCCGGGATAGAGTTGAGCAGGATGCAGCAACCGTCGCTGCACCGTTGCGCCAAACCGAGTTGGCGACAGAGAGCGGTTATGAATTCTCCAGCATGCGTTGATGCAAAACAGTCCCCGACTTCATCCAGCCTGGTTGATTTGACCCGTGAGGCATGCCAGGTGGCCAAGGACGCGGTGGCCCATGCCCTGGATGGCCTGATCAATGGATCGCCGGCTGCGTTGCAGGCGGTGAGAAATTGCGAAGAGAAGCTGGACGATCTGGACCGCGAACTCGATGAAGAGATGTCCGGCACCATCACCCAGGTGGAACCGGAGCGGGCGCGCGAACTGCTGGCCTGCATGAAACTGATGGTAGACCTGGAACGCGTCGGCGACCTGATCGCCAGTTTCGCCGAGCGCTCGGCGATCGTGCGCAACCGTATCGAGATGGAGGACGTGGAGCAGCTCACGCGCATGGCCTGCCTGGTGGAAAACATGCTCAGCCAAATTACGCGCGCTTTCAGTAGCCGTGACCTGGACCAGGCCATCCGGGTGCTCCGCACCGACTCTGAGATTGACCACCTGCGCAACCTGCTGGTGGTGCGCCACACGGAGAACGCCCAGGGCCTTAAGGGCCAGGAGAGCTTGCATGTGCTCTCCATGGCCAACGCCTTGGAACGCGCCGGAGATCATGTCAAAAACATGGCGGAGGAGCTTTGCCACCTCGCGACCGGGCACACGCTTCGCCACTTGATTCGCTCTAAAGACAAGCCGCTCGAGCAATTGTTCCTCGATTGGCTGGCCCAGCAGAACTCGCCAAGGTAAACAGCACGCCACTGCGCCAGAAGGGCCTGCGCTGATCTGGCCTGCGGCTCCCGCCAGCAGTTTCCAACCGCAACCACCGGGCATCTTATTGACTGAGCGTTGGAACGCGACCGTGCTCACGGCAACGCAGAAGGCCGTGCGCGGCCGGCGCTCCATCCAGGATGCAAACATGAAAGAGTCCCCCAATGATGAACCAAGATCCGCGGGCTCGCCGCGGAAACGCATGGATCGTGTGCGCGACAAGTGGGTGGACGTGGAACGCCGCATACGGCAGCGCATGCGCATCTTTCCTCAGAAACTTCGCGGCGTGATTACCGCCCGCGCCAGACAGGAGCGGGCTATCGATGAGTCCGACGTGCGCTTGCCGCCGGGAGGCAGCGAACCCTCCCGCAATCCCGAGACGGATCAGAACCAACGCAAACCTATTGTTTCCGTTCACGGCCGCGATCTCGAGGAAGAGGAAACAGAGTCCGAGCATCCCCTGGCTTCGTGAAGAGGCATTCAGCAGTCAGCAGTCAGCTCTCAGCAATCAGCACTCAGCCCTGGAACATCCTCGCTGCACATCCACGGGTGCTGCCGCCTGCTAATTTTGGCGACCATGGCTGCATCGGGCACAACGACAATCTTTCAGGGCTGAATGCTGAGAGCTGAGTGCTGAGTGCTGAGTGCTGATTGCTGATTGCTAATTGCCGACTGCCTTTACGAGTGCTTACTTACGCTTGTCTCTTCCCGAAACCGGCATCGACGGCTTGCGGATGGGGATGATGGCGCCCTGGCTGGGATCGGCATGAGCATGGCTGGCGCGGAGGGCCACTTCCTGCTGCACAAAGCGGACGAATTCCTGCATCTGCCGGTTCATTTCTTCCATGCGCTCGCGCATTTGCAGGATGATGGCCATGCCGGCAATGTTCACGCCCAGGTCGCGCGCCAGGTTCAAGATGAATTCCAACCTCTGCAAGTCCTCTTCCGTGTAGAGGCGGGTGTTGCCTTCGGTGCGCGAAGGTTTGAGCAGCCCCTCACGCTCGTAGAGACGCAATGTCTGGGGATGGATGTCATACATCTCCGCGACGGCGGAGATCATGTACGCGCCTTTGGATTTACGTTTGGCTGTCATGGTCTGTTCTCATTTTCGCGTAGATGCAATGGTCGTATCCGCGCCAAAAAATAACCTTCTCGCGGATCATCTCGTTCTTCGCCGCCACGCGAATGGATCTCACATTTTCCGGCCGGATCATGGAAATCACACGCTTCACGCCGAGCTTGCCAAAGGCGTAATCCATGCATGCCCGGGCGGCTTCCGTGGCATAGCCGTTGCCCCACAGATCGCGCCGGACGTTGTAGCCGACTTCGATTTCGTTGCGGCCTTCCACTTCCTGCAGCACGCACCCCACGCTGCCGCCCATCTCGCCGGTACTCTTCACTACCATGGCCCATTTCCCGAACCCATCGCGCTGGTAACGTTCCACATTCCTGGTGATCCATTCCTCTACGCCGCGCCGGTCGAGAACCGCGGGATAAAACTCCATCGCCACCGGATCACCCAGGACGGCCTCGAGAGCATCCGCATCGCCGATGACGTGCGGGCGCAGGAGCAGCCGCTCGGTTTCAAAGACGACATCTTGCGGAGCAGTTTCTGTATCCATCAAAGATTTGCCCTCTGCAAGCTCACCAATATCAGGACAACTACACCGTAATGAAAATCGTCAGTCCAATCAAGCGCCGCAGTCTCTGTGGATCGACCCTCACACCTTGCTCCACAATTCCTGCCTCGGATCGACCGGATCGAGCTTCTGCAAATCCTGCCACAGCTCGCGGACCTTCAAATCGCGTGCCTCAGGAACAACGATCTTGATCTCGACGATCTCGTCGCCGCGATGGCTCTCCCGAGTCGCAGAAGGCACGCCCTTATCGCGCAACCGCAGTTTCTGGCCGCTTTGCGTTCCCGGAGGAACGCGCAACTGGGAACGGCCGTCGATGGTGGGGACTTCGATCCTGGCCCCCAGGGCGGCTTCCCAGGCGGCCACGGGCACAGTCACGTGGATGTCGTCGGCGTCGCGGCGAAAGACCGGGTGCTCGCCGATGCGGATGATGATATAGAGATCGCCGGGCGCTCCTCCGTTGGGTCCGGCATTGCCTTTGCCGGCGATGCGGATGCGCTGGCCGTCGCGCGTGCCCGGCTTGACCCGGACCTCCAGCGGCTCAGTGCGCTCCACCACGCCCTCGCCGTGGCACACCGGGCAGACCTCCTGGGCTTTGCCGGTGCCGTGGCAGCGCGGGCAGGTCATGTTGAATTTCATGCGACCGCTGGTCTGCTGGACTTGCCCGCTGCCGCCGCATTCCGGACACGTTCCCGGCGCGCCCACCACGCCTTTGCCGCCGCAGTTGTTGCAGGTATCCAGGCGGGAGATATTCAGCTTCATCACCGTACCGCGAATGGCGTCCCAGAAGCCGATGTTGACCTGGTACTCCAGATCGGTGCCATGCTCCGGCTGGCTACGCATCCCCGCACCCGGGCCGGCGCCTCCGCCAAAGATGCTCGAAAAAATATCGCGAAAGCCGCCGCCCTGCCGGCCCGCAGCTTCGGAAAAATCAAAGCCGCCGAAGTCGAAAGGCACTTCCTGGGTGCGTCCCCCTGAGCCGCCGGGGTAGGGCCCGGCGCCGAAGCCGCCGGCGCCAAAGCCGCCGCCGCGCGCGTAGGCTTCGGCTGCAGCGGGATCGATGTTGTCGGAATAGAAGCCGAGCTGATCGTAGATCTTGCGTTTTTTGGGATCGCTCAAGACGTCATTGGCTTCGGAGAGGTCCTTGAACCTCTCTTCGGCTTTCTTGTCGCCGGGATTGACGTCAGGATGGTGCTTGCGGGCCAGCTTGCGAAAGGCTTTACGAATCTCCTCCTGCGAGGCCGTTTTCTTTACCCCCAGAATGCCGTAATAGTCTTTTTGCTGTGTAGGTGCCATCTATTCCGTTTCAGTTCCCTTGTTGCGCTACTTCGTCTCCGCCACCTCGGAGACCTTGAGCCCCTCGTCCGGATGCTTGTAACTGTACGTGGCCACCTTATCGACGGTGGTTACTTTCAGAGTATCGCCCTGCCACTTGGGCGGATCGATCATCGACGCGGATGTCCAGCACGAATCGTAGAGGAAGTTCTTCGCGTCGAGAACCTTCCAGTCCTTGTCCAGCTTCAGCCAGATGAGGTTGGATTCGTTGCCGCCGCCGCATTGGTGGCTGTCCCGGGGGAGCTTGGAAGGACCGGTCACGTCCAGCAGGAGATAGATGAAACCGTTGGATTCTTTGGCGGACTGCAAGACAACCGTATCCAGGCGGACTGCCTGGAACTGCTCTTTGATTGAAACTTCATGGGTTTGCCCGCCCTCCGCGAAGCGAACGGCATCGCCCTGCCACTTCATCTTGATCCGCGCGCCCAGAGGAACGTTGCTTTGCTGGGCGACTGCAACTCCCAGGGCAAAAAACGCTGCGGCGCCCAGAGCCAGCAGGACCGATCTCTTCATGGCTTTGCCCCGGTCGCTTCCGGCACTCGCGTGGCCTGCCAGGCGATCACCTGCCACTTGGCGTTTCGTTTGATGAAGGTTCCTGTGTTGCGAAAGTAGGTTGTTTGCTGCTTGCCATCCACCAGGTTGTGCATCACCAGGCGAAAGTTCACCACCGCGGCATCGCCGTAGGCGTGGACGGTGAAGCCGTCAGCCTCAAACGTCGCTTGCGGCTCGTTGGCGGCCCGCACCCCGATGTTCTTGATGATCTCCGCCTTGTCCACAGTCACCCCGGTAGAGCGAGTGTAGATCACATCCTCGGCGAAGAAGTTGTCGAACACCTTGCGGTCGCCTTTGGGAACATCGGCAAGAAAGTCGCGCACCATCTGCGTAAGCTGCCCGGCGATAGCCGTGTCTTTGTCCTGCGCGCTCACACTGGCGGCTTGCGCCGCAGGAGTGATGCTGCTGTTGTGGGCCAAAATGCCCGAGCTGATGGCCGGCAGCAGCGCCGCCACCGCAAACAGCTTCAGACCACGTCGCTTCATGTATTTCATTCGCTCTCCGTCTAAAATCTCTACCGCAGAGGACACGGAGGATCACAAAGGACTTTCACTGGCCAAGCAACACCCCCGTGTTCCTCCGTGCCCTCTGTGGTGGAGCAATTCCCTTTACGCCGCACCAACCTCCTGGATCACATACCTGGTTTGCGGCTCGGAGGCCATCGCCTTGGCCACGAACTCCTCCGCGGCCCCCAGCGTGTATAGCCCCGGCAGAGGAATCAATTCCACTGCCTGGCTCTTCAAACCGGAAATCATCTTTGCTACTAGATACTGCTTCACGTGTGTCACCTTTGAATTCGAATGCGGCAAAGGCGGCCTTGCTGGAGCCGCCTTCGCCATCTCTTGCCTAAATAAAACCGTGTGGAACAAGCCTTCAGGCCTGCGATAAACGGCGCCGAGAGAACCCCGGCTTTAGCCGCTGAGGTTCGCATACCTCAGGGGCTGAAGCCCAGCGGTCTCCGCATCTCAACGCAGGGCTAAAGCCCTGCTCCACCCGCAATCTGCGAGCATAAGCCCCCTGCTCCACCCGTAATCTCAGACCCAAATGCAGGAACCCTTACTGCTCCACCCCGTTTTTCAACGGGTCACTTCTTCTCGTCTACATCCACGTACTCGGCATCAATCACGCCTTCGTCCTTCTTCTGCTGCTCGCCCGCGCCGGGAGCCGCGCCGCCGGCCTCGGGGCCTGTGCCGGGAGCGCCCGGACCGCCTTGCGGCTGCGCCGATTTGTACATGGCTTCGGCGAGCTTGTGCGAGGCCTGAGTGAGCCGTTCGCGCGCCGAATTCATGATGCCGGCGTCAGATCCTTCCATGGCTTTCTTGGCGTCGGCCAGCGCGGATTCGACGTTGCTCTTGTCCTCGGCGGGGATCTTGTCACCATGCTCCTTCAGCATCTTCTCTACGTTGTAGACCATGCCATCGAGCTGGTTGCGGGCTTCAATCTCCTCGCGCTTGGACTTGTCTTCCGCCGAGTGCGCGTCCGCTTCTTTCGCCATGCGGTCCACTTCCTCTTTGCTCAGACCGGAAGAAGACGTGATGGTGATCTTCTGGTCCTTGTTGGTCGCGCGGTCCTTGGCGGTCACATTGAGGATTCCGTTGGCGTCAATATCGAACGTCACCTCAATCTGGGGCACGCCGCGCGGGGCCGGCGGAATGCCGGTGAGGTGGAACTTGCCCAGCGTGCGATCGTCTTTGGCCATGGGCCGCTCGCCCTGCAGCACGTGTACCTCGACCGAAGTCTGGCTGTCGGCCGCGGTGGAGAATGTCTCCGTCTTGCGCGTGGGGATGGTGGTGTTGCGCGGGATCATCGGCGTGGCTACCCCGCCCAGCGTTTCAATGGCCAGGGTCAGCGGCGTCACGTCCAGCAGCAACAGATCTTTCACATCTCCGGCCAGCACCCCCGCCTGGACAGCGGCGCCTACGGCAACCACTTCGTCCGGGTTCACGCCCTTGTGCGGCTCCTTGCCGAACAGATCCTTGACCAGCGCCTGGATGCGTGGCATGCGCGTCTGTCCGCCGACCAGAACCACTTCGTCAATGTCTTTGGGCTCTACGCCGGCGTCCTTCATGGCCTGTTTGCACGGGTTCACCGAGCGCTGGATGATGTCTTCGATCATCTGCTCCAGCTTGGCCCGGGTCAGCTTCTTCACCAGGTGCTTGGGGCCGTTGGCATCTGCGGTAATGAAGGGCAGATTGATCTCGGTCTCCATGGTGGTGGAGAGTTCGATCTTGGCCTTCTCCGCGGCATCGCGCAGGCGCTGCAAGGCCATCTCGTTGCCCTTGGCGCGCAGGTCGAGTCCTTCATCCTTCTTGAACTCGTCCACGAGCCAGTCCACGATGCGCTGGTCAATGTTGTCGCCGCCGAGGTGAGTGTCACCGTTGGTGGACTTCACCTCGATCACGCCTTCGCCGACTTCGAGGACGGAGATATCAAAAGTGCCGCCGCCGAAATCGTAAACGGCGATGGTCTCGTCCTTCTTCTTGTCCAGACCATAGGCCAGCGCCGCCGCCGTGGGCTCATTCACGATGCGCTTCACGTCCAGCCCGGCGATCTTGCCCGCGTCTTTGGTGGCCTGCCGCTGAGCGTCGTTAAAATATGCGGGGACCGTGATGACGGCTTCGGTCACCGTCTGGCCCAAATAGTTTTCGGCGGCCTTCTTCAACTTTTGCAGGATCATGGCCGAGATTTGCGGCGGGGTGTACTCCTTGCCCTGCGCCAACACGGCCACGTGATCGCCCTGACGGATCACCTTGTAAGGCACCATCTTCATCTCTTCGCTGACTTCATCGAAGCGGCGTCCCATGAAGCGCTTGATCGAATAAATGGTGTTCTCAGGATTGGTGATCGCCTGGCGCTTGGCCACCTGGCCCACCAACCGCTCGCCGGATTTAGTAAATGCAACGACCGATGGGGTGGTCCGGCCGCCTTCCTCATTCTCGATGACTTTCGGCTCGCCGCCTTCCATCACGGCCACCACAGAGTTTGTGGTTCCCAGATCGATTCCAATAATCTTGCCCATAACTAAGCTGCCTCCTGGATCATAAGTGCTTGAAAACAAATGGTAATAACGATAACAGCAGCTCCATTATCAGATGTGAGTGCGTTATTGTCAAGCCATTAGATGAGGTGGCGCTAGGCCAGGTTGCAGGCAGTCGCTGTGGAGACTCAGATAAGGGACTGCAAAGCCCTTAGGCACGAAAGCCACCAACCCTGGCTTTTAGTGCGTCACGTGACCGGCGTCGGAAAATGGACCGTTCTCGCGCACCGGCGCAGGTACCGCCGCATATCCCACCGGGGGTTGGAGCGGGACCGTGGGCTCGTCCGCCGGGTATCTCGGCAAGACCTCCCGCAAAGCCCACTCAATCCGGTCAGCGGACTCCTTGATCAACTGCAGTTGCCGGCCATCAAGGCTTGATTCGGGCTGCGACCCACAGAGCTTGATCACTTGCAGAGCGTTGCGTATGTGGTGATTGAGTTCCGCGACAGTCCGCATCCGTTTGCGCATCTGATCGCGCTGCGCTTTCTCGTGCCTTGCCACGTAGAGGAAGAGGCCTCCGGCCACCATTCCAATCAGGGCGCTACCAAGTGCCATCAGGTAGCCTCGCGAAACACCCGCATACACGAGAAAACGGTCCAAGAAGTAATCCACCAATGCCACCATTACTACGATGCAAAGGGCCAGCGATCCTGAGCGCTTGGTCCATAAGGATTCGATCTGGGCACGTTTTGGCTCCATTCGCGAATTATAGGCTTGCCGGCAAGAGCAGATCGTTCGGATTGGTTAAGAAACCCGGTTAAGAAACATCAAGCCGCACGGGATTCATAGTCCATCGACCGCCATGGAGAGAAGGCTCTACTCTACGGTCACCGATTTTGCGAGATTGCGCGGCTGATCCACATCGCATCCCCGGCGGACGGCGATGTGGTAGGCCAGCAGTTGCAGCGGGACCACTTCCAGAATCGGCAGCAACAATTCCGGCGCCCGGGGCACGTAGAGCACGTGGTCCACGGACTCCTTGATCTCTTCGTCGCCCTCCACCGCCACGGCAATGACCTTGCCCTCGCGCGCCTTCACTTCTTTCACGTTGGACATGGTTTTTTCGTAGCGCAAAACCGAGTTGGGATCGCCGGGATCCTGGGTGGCCACGATGACCACGGGAAGGTTCTCATCGATCAAAGCATTGGGGCCGTGCTTCATCTCGCCCGCGGGATAGCCTTCGGCGTGGATGTAGGAGATTTCCTTGAGCTTGAGCGCGCCTTCGAGCGCGATCGGATAATGGATGCCGCGGCCCAAGAAGAGAAAGTCCTGCGACTTGGAATAACGCTTGGCCATGTCTTCAACATCTTCGTCGTGGGCCAGCAAGGCTTCCAACTTGCCGGGAATCTTGAGCAGTTCGTCGATGTAGTGCCGGGCCTGGTTGCGCGGGGTCGCGCCCCGCACCTCTCCCAGATACAGCGCGAGCAGAAACAGCGCGGTGAGCTGCGCGGTGAAGGTCTTGGTGGAGGCCACGCCGATTTCCGGCCCGGCATGGGTGTAGACCGTGCCGGAGGCCTCGCGCGCAATCATGGAGCCTACCACGTTGCAGATGGCCAGGGTCTTGGAGCCCTTTTGCCTGGCTTCGCGCTGGGCGGCGATCGTATCCGCGGTCTCGCCGGATTGCGAGATCAACAGCGTGATTTCCTTGCCGGAGGTTATCGGGTCCCGGTACCGCCATTCGCTGGCATAGTCCACTTCCACAGGGACGCGCGCCAGGCGCTCGATCATGTATTTGCCCGCCAGGGCCGCGTGCCAACTGGTGCCGCAAGCGGCGATGTTGATTTTTTCGAGTCTCCGGAATTCCTCAATTGTGACTTCCATCTCTTCGAGAAAGACCTGCCCAGTGTCCTGGGAGATGCGCCCCAGAGCGGTGTCGCGGACGGCGCGCGGCTGGTCATAGATTTCCTTCAGCATGAAATGCTTGAAGCCGCCCTTCTCCGCCATGATGGGGTCCCAGGTAATGTGCTGGATTTCGCGCACTACCGGTAGCCCGTCAAAATCCATGAGTTGCACGCCGGAGGGCGTGATCACGGCCAGGTCGCCGTCGTGCAGGAAGAACAGGTCGCGGGTGTGATAGAGGATGGCGGGAACGTCCGAGGCCACAAAGTACTCGTCGTTGCCCAGGCCGATCACCGCCGGCGGCCCGTTGCGCGCGGCCACAATCTTGTTGGGCTCTTCCTCGGAAATCACGGCCAGCGCGAAGACACCGGTAAGCTGCTTCACCGCCTTGCGCACGGCTTCTTCCAGGCTGGGCCGGTGGCCGTTGGGACTGCGCAGAAAATAGTTCTCCACCAAATGAGCGATAACCTCTGTGTCCGTCTCGGTCGAGAACTTGTGGCCCTCTTCAGCCAGTCTCTTCTTGAGCGTCAGATAGTTTTCAACGATGCCGTTGTGCACCACCACGATCTTGCCGGTGCAGTCGCGATGCGGGTGGGCGTTCTCTTCCGTAGGGCGTCCATGCGTGGCCCAACGGGTGTGGCCGATGCCGTAGGTCCCGTCCAGCGGTCTGAGACGGATGACTTCTTCCAGGTTGTGCAGTTTGCCTTCGGCGCGGCGCACCTGCAACTCGCCCCGCGCGCCGTTCCCGGCAACAGCGATCCCTGCGGAATCGTAGCCGCGGTATTCCAGCTTCTTCAGCCCATCGATGATTACGGGCACTACGCGTTTTTTGCCAACATATCCGACTATGCCACACATAAGAATCCCGTCATTGGATGTTCTTCACGACCCCCCAGACACAGAAAAAGACGCAGATCGGTTGTGCCGCGTCAGCCGCGCTTCAGAGATCATTTTACGCTTGACCACGAGGAACTTACATTCTTGTGGAACAAGTAATCAACAAGCCATCGGGCTGCTTAGGTTTTGCCCATCTCCCGCCGCGTCGATGGCCCGATCACGCCGTGCCTCTGATAGCATCTAAGAGTTGAACCTATGGACCTCACCTGGGTGACGGACCGCATTGCTGTGGGCGGCGGGATATGGAATGACCAGAACATGAACGAACTGGTCCGGCTGGGCGTGACCCACATCATTAATATGCAGCTCGAGTTTGACGACCGCCCCCTGGCCGCGCCTTACCCCGTCACCGTCTGCCACAACCCTACCGACGACGACTTTCAGCCCAAACCGGCCCGGCTTTTTAAGCCCGCGGTAGAGTTCGCGCTGCAGGCGCTGGACCGCCCGGAGAGCAAAGTCTTCATCCATTGCGCTGCCGGCGTGCATCGCGCGCCCATGATGACACTGGCCCTGCTGCGCGTGCTGGGCTGGCCACTGAACAAGGCCGTAGAACACATTCAGGACCTCCGCTACGTGGTGGACTTTGCCGACGTTTACGTGGAGAGCGTGGAAGAGTTCGTGAAGACGTACGATGGAGCGCGCGGGCCCGCCGCCAAGCCGCAGGAAGCCCCGAACGTGTAAGGAGGTTGCGGAAAAGCTTCAGCCGCGAATGTACGCGAAAGGACACGAATCAGAATCAAATTGGAAGAGGGATGCTCGCCTCGATTCGATCTCGTTTCGCAGCCCTGTGAACAACTACCTTTTCGTGATTAGGAGATCATTCGCGTGTATTCGCGGCACAGTCCTTCTTCACTTGTACAATGGACGGCCTATGCCCACCGAGGCGGTTCAACACGTGCGGCGTATGCGCGGGGGAGCGCAGGCGCAACTGATGCGCGCCCGCGACAGCCACTTCTACATCGTCAAATTCCAATCGGCATAGGGGGAGCAGTCACCTGCTCTCCCCTGCCACACCACCGTACAAGCGGGTCACGCATACGGCGGTTCGATAAGTTGGTCCCCTGGACAAGCGGGCTGGGCGTTGGCGGTTGGGGACGCCGTGTGGGTTTCACTTCTCGAGTTAGCATCCGTTGCGGCTTCACCGCGCCGTGCCTACCCAAGGCCTGCCGAAGCAGGATGGCCAGTGCAGTACCCTCATCGAGACCCAAGCACTACTAACCCTTCCTATCGTTCGGGCCTTCGCCGCTCGCGCGACTACTACGCCCTCTGCTGACTTCTGCCGCGCGGTCAAGACACCTCACGGTGTCCTCAGTCACGAATTCGTGACACACGGCAGATCTCCCGTGATAAGCTCGACCGCCTTCCACGCACGACCGCCGGATTTACCACCAGTGCCCTTGATGGATATGGGCTTCGCGACCGTTTGCTCGCTCGCCCGGCACCGTAGGCCTCATCATCCGGTTCTTGTTCATCGGCCCGCGTCTTTGCTCCACGCTTCCTTCAGACCCCACCTCGCGGTGACGCCCTTGCGCTTCGCTATCACTTCACCTCCATCAGGTTGTGAAGAGGACTTCCACCTCCAAGCTGTCGAACATGCACGGCGTACAAACAACCCGCAGCACCTGCGGGTGCTGGCCAACGAGTTTCTGGCGTCGCGGCTGGCCGAGCGCGCCGGCTTGCCGGTGCCGGTAGTCGAGGTGATCGAGGTCAGCCGGTGGCTCGTCGAAAACACTCCGGAGCTGCGCATGGAACTGAGCGGCAACGCCACGCCCTGTTCGGCCGGCCTGCAGTTTGGCTCGCGTTGCGTCTGCGATCCCGGCGAAGGCCTGATCTTTGACTATCTTCCGGAAAGCATGATGGCCCGGGTGAAGAACATCGCCGCCTTCGCCGGGATGCTGGTGGTGGACAAGTGGCTGGGCAACGCCAATGGCCACCAGGCAGTCTTCTGGAAGAAGGGCCAGGATCGAAAATACAGCGTGAGCTTTATCGACCATGGATATTGTTTCGACGCCGGCGAATGGTGCTTTCCCGATGCCGCTCTGCGCGGCGTGTATGCCCGCAACTGCGTGTACGAGCAGGTGACTGGCTGGGAGTCGTTCGAGCCCTGGCTTTCGCGGGTGGAGAACTTTGACCCGGAGGCGGTCCGCGACATCGCCGGAGAAATCCCGCCGGAATGGACCGGTCACGACTGGCGCGCGCTGGAGAAGTTGGTGGAGGCGATTGTGGAGCGCCGATCCAAAGTGCGGGAGTTGATTGCCGCCTTTCGCGACTCCTCACGACAGCCCTTCCCGGCGTGGGCGGAAACCCCGAAGAAGGCTCCCCAGGGACAAAGATCGATGGTGTAACTATGACCGAGATGGAAAAGTGCAATTTCTTCCTGCTGCGTTACGTGCCGGACACGGTGAAAAACGAATTTGTCAATGTTGGGCTGGTGCTTTTGCCGCAAGCGGGCGAGGCCGAGCTGCGTTTCACCCGCGACTGGTCGCGCGTGAAATGTCTGGACCCGCAAGCCGACCTGGAGCTGCTGGAAGCCATGGAAAACGACCTGCGCGAAAAGCTGCGGGCTATGAATGGCGATCGCGATTTCATTCTGCGCAAGATCCAGGACTCGTTCTCCAATGCGCTGCAGCCCTCGGAGTTCAAGGCCTGCGCCGCGACCTCGCCGGCCGCCGAAGCCGACGAACTGGCCCGCCTCTACCTGGAACGCAGACGCCCCCGCCAGCCCCGCGAGGCCGGCAGTCGGCAGTCAATCTTGGCGACCATGCGCCAAGAATTTGAGAGTGCCGGCGTGTGGCGCATCATGCGCAAGGAGATCCGCGCTGCCGATTACACGCGGCGCGGCGACCCCTTGAAGATCGACTGCGGCTATAGTCCGAACGGCACCGTGAAGCTGTTCCACGCCTTGGGATTGGCCGGCGACGCCAACGCCGCGAAGGTCCTGGCCTTCAGCTTTCCTCCGCTTGCCGAAGGCGTGCGAAAGAAAGAGGGCAAGTTGGCCCAGTTGACTGCCGTGGTTGAAGACGATCTGGAGCGCGACGAAGAGCAAATCGGGTTTGCCATGGAAACCCTGGCCCAGCAGGAAATCAAGGTCGCGCCGCTGGCCCAGCTGACCTCGCTGGCAGCGGTTGCGGCCCGGGAACTTGGGACCGGATAGACGGTTCTACGGTTATTGATAACAAATGGTTTAACATATCGGGCGTGGCATTCGCCAAAACAGTGTAGTAAATTTGGCTTGACATAAAGACAAGTATGCTTTACTTATCGGGACATGGAGGAACTTTCCATGAGAAAGCATACGAGCCTAGGTTTGGTCTTCTGGGCTGCACTGGTCATGGCATTGGCAGTAGCGCCCGCAGCATTGGTCGCAGCGCCGGTCCAGCCCGTGGTGGGCAATTGGCAGGGGGCGCTCAGCAACGGCGCGGTACGAGTCATACTCCACATTTCGCAGGCGCCCGACGGCACCCTCACTGGAACGCTGGACAGCCCGGACCAGGGCGCCACCGGCATAGCGATCAGCTCCATCACCTACAAGGACGCTGTCCTGCATTTCGAACTCGAGAGGCCCGCAGCCAGTTATGACGGCAGGATGAGCCAGGACAGTTCGGAAATTGCGGGCGACTGGAAGCAGGGCGGCGCTTCTCTGTCGCTGACCTTCAAACGAAAGGCGACATCGCCCTCCGTCCAGGAGCCAGGAACAGGTTCGGGGAATGCGTCCTCCGGCGCCACCATTGCCTTTGAACCTTATGAAAACCTCGTCTACGTTCCGGTTCGGGTCAATGGTTCCCGCACTTTGCAGTTCGTGATCGATACCGGCGCCTACTATAGCGTGCTCAATGAAAGCACGGCTCGCGAAATAGGGCTGCAACCCGGTCCCGGCGAACAGGCAAGCGTGGGAAGCGGTGAAGGAGGTGCAAAGCTGTGGCACGCCAAAGATATTTCGTTCGAGCTTGGAACAAGCACCATACCGTCCCCTGACGTGGTTGTCCTGTCCCTGCAGGACATCGAGCGAATTTCCGGGCGCACCATTGACGGCGTTCTTGGCGCCGATCTGTTCCGCCGTTATGTAGTTGAAATCGACTATACCGCGCGCCGGATTCGGTTGTTCGACCCGCAAACCTACGTCTACGATGGTCACGGGAAAGCCATTTCTTTGACGATCAGCGGCGTCCCATTGGCGCAGGCCTCGGTCACCCTTCCCGGACGGAAACCGGTGGAAGGGCTTTTCCTCATCGATACCGGAAGCCATAGCGCGCTCGGTTTGAACACACCTTTTGTCGAGAAGAACAGCCTTCTTGACGGAGTCAAGGCGCTTTCCAGCTCTGATGTCGGTATCGGCGGTGAGTGGCCGAAATTGATCGGGCGGGTCCAGAGCCTTGAGTTCGGAGACTTTGCCATCGACCAACCGGTAACCGACTTCTCGCAGGCCAAGAGCGGGGCCAGGAGCAACGCGATGTTTTCAGGCATAATCGGCGGGGCGATCCTGCGCCGGTTTACGGTAATTTTCGATTATTCGCGGCACCAGATGATTCTCGAGCCTAACGCCGGCTTGAAGGATTCTTTCGTGGACGACGCCAGCGGACTGATCTTGTCGGGAGAAGGAGCGGACTTTCACACCATCACCGTGCGCCGCGTTCTCGAGAATTCACCGGCGGCCGAAACCGGGCTGCGTGAGGGCGACGTGATCACTGCCGTCGCGGAGAAGCCGGGCCAAGGAGGCTCGTCCCTGGCCGAAGTGCGGGAGATGCTTCGCCGGCCAGGACGCGTTTACACTCTGAGCATCGCACGGGGAGGCCACGGTCTGCATTTGCGCATCAAGACGCGCCAGTTAATCTGACAACCTACCCGAGCCGTGCGAACGGGCGTAGATTCGGCGCACCTGTACTCCGGGGAAATCGGGTGAATGCTCCTTGCACTCATGAAGCGCGGTTTTTGAGATACCTCTTATGAACACGACTCGTAGTTTCGGATCCCGGTTCAGGAAGCCTCTCTTCCTGTGGGCCATGGCGCTTTTGGCGACAGAGCTCGCGGTCGAATGGCTCCTCGAGCACAGGATGCTCTCCCCGGGGCTGCGCCTGCTGACGCTCTTGCCGCTTCTGCCCATGACGTTCTTCGTCCTGGCTCTGGTGCGCGTGATTCGAAGAATGGACGAGCTGCAAAAGCGCATCTGCTTTGAGGCGGTGGCGATTGCATTTGTGCTCACTCTTGTCCTTAATTTTCTCTTTCGCTCCCTGGCGCGTGCGGGAGTGGTGGCCGGTACGTGGGATGACGTAGGGGAATATATGATCATTCTGTGGGGCGGCGCCTACCTGTTCACGACCTGGAAATACCGATGACCATCCACCCCCAAGGTTCCTAGATGGAGAACCGTCTTCGAGTCCTTCGCGCCGAGCGTGCATGGTCCCAGGCAGACCTTGCGGAACGATTGCAAGTGTCGCGCCAGACCATCAACGCCATTGAAACCGGAAGATATGATCCGAGCTTGCCGCTCGCTTTTCGCATCGCGCGGCTCTTTGGGATAGCCATCGAAGCCATCTTTCAAACCGGTCCAGATAAAACGCAGGAGTGAGAGTGCTGGAACGCGTGGAAGCGTTCGCCTTCCACCATCTTGGTGCGGACGCGGTCGAGCGTTGCCGGAAGGGCCGAAGCGACTGCGGTGCTGTCCTCGAAAACCTGTTGGCCAACGGTCGGCTCACTTTTTCGTGCACTTCGTGGCCGGCGCCGTCTCTTTTCCCCAGCCAAAGGCGCGGAAGCGGTCGCCCTTTACGATCTTGGTGCGGATGCCGTCGAGCGTCGCGGGAATGGCCGGGCGCTCGACGCCGGTTACCACGTAGATCACGATGGCGGCCTCGGCGGGATTGTCGTCGCTCCGGCCCACTCCTACGCCCTGTACGCCGCCGCCCGGCTGTGACATCAGCGCGTCGGCGTGGTCGTCTTTGACTGCGATGGCTTGATCCATGTCTTGCGCGTTGAGAACAGGCAGCGGCGCGGGCAATGTTTGGGTCGCCGCTACGATCCTGGTGCGTACGCCGTCAATCACCGCCGGGATGGGCGATCGCTTATCACCCGAAACTTGAATCACCAGCGCGCCTTCTTGAGGGTTGTCCAGGCTGGCGCCGGCGATGACAGACCGGACGGCCGGGTCCTGCATCAGCGCCGGGGCATTCTTCCGTTGTGCCGCGAAAGCGCGCTCGCGTTCCTGCGAAGAGAGCGCCGCGAAAGCGCTGGGGCCCGGCGGGGCTGACGGCAAATTGCCGGTTGGGACGCAGCTCACCGGGTGATCCGTCGCGCCGACAATGGCTGGCGTTCCCGAGCCATTGGTGAATGCGGTGATCACGTCCTGGATGGGGTTGGCGGAAGTGGTGGTGGTGTTCCCGCCATACAACAGGGCCACCGGGCGCGCGGTATCGGAAGTTACGATCAGCGATCCAGAATCGCCGGCCGCGCTGAAGCTGCCGCCGTTAACGATGACCTGATTGTTGAACACGGCCGTAAACGCATGGGCGCCGCCGCACGACGCGTCATACACCACGCTGACGGTAACGTTCACGGCCTGCAAGGTCGAGCAGGTCAGCCCGGTACTGCGGCCACTCTTGGCCACCCCCTCATTGGCTGCCAGCACCGCGGACGGCGTCGCCAGCGTGGCGGAGGGAGGCGCGGCGGCAATACTCGAAGCGCCGGCGGCACCGAGATCGAGGATGGTGCCGGTGGTGTCCACCTGCCCTGTGACAATCGCCGCGATGGCCGCATCCACATTGCTGGGCGCATCGCCACAAGGGGCGGGCTGCCCAGCGCAAGGCCCGGTGGTGATGATGGTGGTCGGCTTCAGCGCGGCCGCCTCAGACATCGTGCCGACCGTGGGTGCAGGCGGCGCGCCTGTGACATCGCATTGGTTGTCCACCAGCCCGGGCTGTTGAATCGCTTGGCCGACGGACCCAGTGTCAGACTTGTTCAACACATGGTTGTTGCTCAAAACGAAAAAGGTTCCGCCACGCTGGAGAAGAGATCCCAGAGTGCCGGAGCAGCACGTCCTGCTAGTTCCGTTGTCCACAAAGTCGGTAGCGTTGCCGCCGGTGGTCCCCAGCTTGACCGGAGCTGATTGTGCCAAATGGTTGTCATTGGGGAAAACCACCATAAGATTTGCCGTGCCGGTACCGACACCGGTTGTAGCCGTGCCGGTTACAGTAAGAGTGTTGGGAGAAGGAAAGGAAGCCGGAGCGGTGTACTTGCCGGTGCTGTCAATGGTCCCGACCGTGGAATTTCCGCCCTGCACTCCGTTCACGCTCCAGGTAGCGGTCAGGATTGCGCCCGTCCCGGTACCGGAGGTCAGATTGAACTGCTGGGTTGCGCTCAAGGCTACGGTAGCGGAAGTAGGGCTTACCATAGGAACCGGCGGTGGAGGCGGCGTGGAGCCTCCGCCACACCCGATCAGGACCAGCAACACAAATGAAATGAACAGTAATGACCCACGGATAGCTTTCAGCATGTCCATGATTCCCACTCCTTTTTCGTCCAACAGCAGCTTCGAGCCGAAGTGGTCAGCGCACAAGAATTCTACTTCCAGTGCTGCTTGTGGACAAATACATGCGGATGGGGTCTTATCCGGTTGGCGAAGGTTTTTCTTCCATGAGGGGAGCATGCTCCCGGGTTGATCGTCTCGATGGCTGAGGCAACTGACTACCCAATATCTTCGCTAAAGGTCTCCAGATACTCGCGCACCGCGACCATGAACTGATCGGCGTCGGCCCCGTCGATGATGCGGTGATCGTAGCCCAGCACCAGGCGGATGATATGGCGCACGGCGATCGAGTCGTTGCCGTCTTCGTCGGTGACGACCACCGGCTCTTTAAAGATGCCGCCCATGCCTAGAATGGCTACCTGCGGCTGCAGGATGATAGGCGTGCCGAACTGCGGCCCGTAAATGCCGGGATTGGTGATGGTGATGGTGCCGCCCTGCACCTCGTCGGGCACAAGTTTCTTGGCGCGCGCGCGTTCGCCCAGATCGGTAATGGCGCGCTGCAAACCCACAAAGCTCAGATTCTCGGCGCCTTTGACTACCGGGACGATCAACCCCCACTCCAGGGCCACGGCAATGCCGATGTTGATGTTCTTGTGGTACTGGATGGCGTCGCCCACCACCGAGGCGTTGACCACCGGCTTCTTGCGGATGCCGTGCATGAGAGCCTTGGCGATGAACGGCATGAAGGTCAGCTTTACGCCGTGGCGCTCCTCCCAGCCTTTGCGGACCTTTTCCCGGAACTTGACGATGCGCGTCATGTCCACCTTGAAGATGGTATGCACGTGGGCGCTGGTGCGGCGCGACTCCACCATGCGCTCGGCAATCTTCCTGCGCATGGGCGTCATGGGCACGAGTTCCCCGGAAAGTTCCTGAACGGTGGGTGCGACCGGAGCCGCCGGAACCGCGGGCCTTTGTACCGGCGCCGGCGGCGCCGGCGCTTGCGGCTGGGTACTGGGACGGACTGCCGCCGGTGCGGCCACCGCCGCAGATGGGCCGTGCTGCTGGATGAAATTCAGGATGTCGTTCTTGGTGATGCGACCGCCCATACCGGTTCCGGGCACTCCTGCCAGGCTCACGCTGTTTTCACGAGCGATACGGCGGACCAACGGAGAAGAGCGCAGGCGTTCGTCGCCAGCCGCCGCAGGCTGGGCTGCTGGCGGACGAGCGTTCGCCGGCGCTGCCGACGGCGCCGAGACCGGCTGCGGCGCCCGTACAGAAGCGGTCGGCGACGCGACTGGTGTAGCCGCTGGAGGTTGGACCGGAGCTGACGGTTTGGCTGCTGCCGAGCCGCCGATCACCGCCACCACAGTGTTCACCTGGACCGTGGTTCCTTCTTTTACCTTGATCTCGCTAAGCACGCCGCTGGTGGGCGCGGGTATCTCCGCGTCAACTTTGTCGGTGGAGATTTCAAACAGGGGCTCGTCACGCTGGACCTTATCCCCGACTCTCTTGAGCCACTTGGTAACGGTGCCTTCGAAGATGGATTCGCCCATCTGTGGCATCACGACGTCCACGCCGCCTCCGGCGCCGCCGTTGCCGGCAGCCGGAGCTTTTGCGGAAGGAGGTTGCGCGGGCGCCTGGGGTTGAGAAGCAACGGGCTCAGAGGCATTGGAAGCGCCGTCGGCCTGGGAAACGGCTTTGCTCGCCGGCGCGGGCTGGGCCGGCGCTTTGGCAGGCTGCGGCGATGCCGGCGCTGCGGCCACAGCACTGCCCTCGGCATCAATCACGCCCACTACCGTATTCACCTGAACGGTAGCCCCTTCTTTCACTTTGATCTCGCGCAGAACGCCGGCTGCGGGCGCGGGGATTTCAGCGTCCACCTTGTCGGTGGATATTTCAAACAGAGGCTCGTCGCGCTGGACTTTCTCCCCGGGCTTCTTCAGCCACTTGGTGATGGTGCCTTCGAAGATCGACTCGCCCATCTGGGGCATGATTACGTCAGTCGGCATGGATTCCTTCCATGGATGTCAATCGGCTGGTTTTGTAACTAGAAATTATAAATCAGTGGAGAGCGCTTCGCCGTTGACTGCGGCGGAGCGGGTGTACTGATCCGTGTGGAACACCAGAAGGGGATACTAACCCTTCTTGTGCTCGTAATACGCGCCGATGATCAGGCCGATCTCCACCGCGGCAGAGGGATCGAGATCCACGAACTCGAACCCGGCATAGTCTTTGCCGGCGGAGCGGGCGCGCGCGTTCACCGTGACCTTGATATCTTCCTTGGGTTCGTGGATGGTGAAGTTGTAGATCTTGTTGTCTTTGCTGTAGTCCTTGTCCGGCTCCATCATGAAGCCGCCGCGAGCCAACTGGCGCAGCACGCCGGCTTTCTTGCCTTTGACGTCGAAGACCATCACCTGGGCTTCGCGGGAGATATCGACGCGTTCGAACCTGCGCCTGTCTGACTTTTGCGCTTCCGCCATCTGCTTCATTGCACCTTTTCCCCGAATGGGCTGACAGGATCGATATCCACGGGCACGTCCTTCACATTCGCTAGCGAAGATTTTAACTCAGCGGGCATAGCCTCATATTTGTGGAACCATTGTTCAGCGCGGTTCCGGTCGCCGGTGGCCTCGATTTCCAGCAGTTCCTTGGCCAGCGAGGCGATGGCGCCCGGCATTTTGGCGTAATCGATGGCATATCGCCCGGTCTTGGCATCGCGGGTCAGGGCGCCCTGTTCGGAGAGATAGTTGAACTCCATCATCTCCGCGCGGCCGTGGGCCTCGGCCACGCCAAAGCGCACGGTGCGGAAAATTCCGGCGACATAGGAAGCGTAATACTCGGCGGCTCTGTCCTTGGGCAAGACTCCTTTTTCCATGAGCCAGTTCAGACCGAACATGCCAACGACGTCCGCCTTGGCTTCTTCTAATCCTGAATACGCCGGACCGATCGACTGGCGGATGTCAGCCTGGCCGGCGCTGGTACGGGCATACGCCGGGCCCAGCCCGTGGCTGATCTCATGCATCAGGACCACGGTGAGGTAGCCGTCCATGGAGGCCAGCGCGGCCTGGTCGCTGCGCATGAGCAGCTTGCCGATGGGCAGGACAATGTAGTTCACGCGCGCGTCCATAAAGTTCTTGAAGAAGATCTTCTTGGTTCCCTTCTCCTGGTGGATGCGAGGGTCGTTGGGCAGATTGTCGGCCACGGCCTGATAACCGTGACGCAGATCGCCGCCGCGGAACGGCGCGGCCATCACCTCCATGGGCGTGCTGTGGCCCTGCAAAGACGGCTTGTCTTCCGCGGCCAGCGGCAGCGCTTGCTGGATATCGGGAACGTGCTTCATGTACGTGGCCAGCTTGGCGCTCTCCGCCTGGTTGCGAATCAGCACCGCTGCGCCGTAGGAGGCCTTCACGCCCAGCAGATCGTCCAGGTAGGTTTCGTAGGGCGCAAAAATAACGTCGAACTTGGGATTGTCCAAGTCCATCCACGCCAGGTCGCTCTTGTAGTAGTCGTCGGTAAGCAGGGCGTCGGCGCGCAGGCGCAGGAAGTCGGCGAAGGCTTTGTCCGGGCTCAACGCCGCCGCTTCGCGCAACGCGGCAGCCGCGGGCTTCAGCCACTGCGCGTACTCAGCGTGGTAAGGCACGGCCACCAACTCCGCGCCTACCCGCTTCACGACCGTATAGGGGCTGTAAATCTGGTCCTTCTTCTCCGGATGCGCGGCGATATAAGCCTCGATCTCCTGCCGGGTGATGCCCGCGGGGTAGAGCGCATGACCGGGATAAAACTCATCGCTGCCGACGAAGGGAGAGTTGTTTTCGAGCAGGTTATAGCGGCTTCCGTTGATCATGAGAAAGCGGCGCAGCTTCTGGGCCATCACCGTGTTGCATCCCTCCAGATGCTTGTAAAGCTCCAGGGCTTTGGGATCGCTTTGCCGCCAGTAGATGTCGTCGAGGTAACGTGAGGCCTCCACCAACTTGTAGACCATCTTTTGTTCCTCAACGCTCAGACCGGCAACGCTGAAAGGCATGGACACCAACTGGAACCGGGCGACTTCCGCGGGAAGGTCCACGTGGATCGGCTCGTGGATTCCGCACTGCCCGGCCGTCTTGGGCGGCGGCGCGGCGCGACGGCCGGCCTGGCCAAGCACGGCGTCCGATGTAGTCATGAGTATGAGAACGGACAGCAGAAGATGTTGCAGTTTCATTGGAGCGATTGTAGCAGCCCTGTACTCAAAATCTTTACCGCGGATTTGCGCGGATGAACGCGGAAGTAACCTTGTAAACTTGAGCTTACGAGA
Organism: Candidatus Angelobacter sp.; assembly: GCA_036521855.1. Taxonomy (GTDB): domain Bacteria; phylum Acidobacteriota; class Terriglobia; order Terriglobales; family Acidobacteriaceae; genus Angelobacter. Next base: position 4,447 of record DATDGY010000189.1, on the reverse strand, counting down.
TGAAGAAGGACGCATATGATCCTGAGTGGCATCTGAAGGACCCGCGCACGCGGAAGTGGATGGTGCAGTGCAATGCCTGCCGTCGCTGAGGCTACCGTCACGGTGCACCGGCGAAGTTCTTTGGTCAAGTTCACATGTAGAAGTATTTTGAGGAGTTGAAACTCGACGAGCGCGGGCTCTGCGAGCGGTGTCGAGACATTCTCCTGGGACCGAAATCGTAAGCATTTCCAACTTTGCGGGTTTGATCAGCGTCAATCCGCGTAAATCCGCGGTAAGGTTTTTTCTCCGTTTATCATAGTCAAGATCATGTCAAGCCCGATCTCCACTCCCCAGGCTCTGCTCATCGACGCCGACGATACGCTGTGGGAGAACAACGTCTATTTCGAGCAGGCCATCGCAGATTTCATGCGCATGCTCGACCACCAGGAGATGTCGCCGCAGGAGGTGCGCCAGTTCCTGAACCAGGTGGAGCGCGAAACCATCCTGGAACGCGGTTACGGCGCGCACAGCTTTGCCCATTCGCTGGTCAAGACCTTCGAGCGTCTGGCGCAGCAGCCGGTCACACCGGAGTTGCATGAGTTCGTCTGGGGCTTTGCCCATCGCGTCTCAACCAGCGCCCTGGAATTGATCGCGGGCGTCCCCGAGACCCTGGACCATCTTTCCCGACGCGGGCACCACCTGATCCTGATGACCAAAGGAAACTTCACCGAGCAATCCGGCAAGGTCGAGCGTTCGGGCCTGAAAGAGTACTTCGCTGCGGTGGAGATCGTGGCGGAAAAGAATCCAGCCACATATCAGGAGGTCGTCACCAAGTACCGGCTGGAACCGGAGGCTACCTGGATGGTGGGCAACAGTCCCCGGTCTGACATCAATCCCGCGCTGGCTGCCGGGATCAACGCTGTATTCGTCCCCCACGACAACACCTGGGTGCTGGAGCATGAGACGGTCAACCCTGCGCCCGACGGCCTGCGCCTGCTCCAGGTGGAACGCTTCGCCGACCTGAAAGGGTATTTTTAGTGCATGAGGCCACTGCACTGAAAAGCGCCACACAGCGTCGCGCCTCTAGACTGATTCTTCTTGACCAAGAAGGGCGCGTGCTCCTCTTCCGACATGCTGGAATGGACGGGGCCACCTTTTGGGCGCCGCCGGGCGGAGGTTTGGAAGGAAGCGAGACATTTGAGCAGGCTGCCTTGCGCGAGGCCGCAGAAGAGCTCGGAGTAAAGGATCTCCCCGTCAGGTTCTTATGGGAGCACACGACTGATTTCGTCTACATCGACGGCCCGGTTCGCCAACACGAATGTTTTTTCCTGCTCGAGGGCGGGTTGCAGGCCTTATCAAGCGAAGTACGGGAGAATCATGAGCGCGAGGGCATCCTTGAAATGCGGTGGTGGGCAACGGCAGAGATTGAGTCAACGATTGAGCCGGTGTTTCCCCATGAGATCGTCTCGGAACTAAAGAAACTCTCGATCTGACCACTTCCCGCCAGCTTGATTGACAGATCCGCGCGGTCCGTTATAACGTATGTTCGTTAGGCATGAACTCATTGTTCCCCAACGCGTCTGCTTTCTGTTGTAGCGAGGTGCGGGCATCTGCGTCTGGGGATGAGTTTGTGACATAGACTTCGGCTCTTAAACTAAGTCAATGTTCACCCGCCGCCTGAGACGCTTCAGGCGGCGGGTTTATTTTTGGGGGCAGAACCAGGAAAAGAGGGCTACAAAACAGGCTATCCAGGCGAAAAGACAGTCCGTTACTGAAGTACCATTGCCCAAAGTCACGGCTTCTTTAACAATGTCTTTAACACAACGCCCAGATTAGCCCAGGGTGCTCCCCAAGTTTAAGTACGAAGCGAGACAGAAATCTGTCCATGGACGGCCTGCTTTGGCAGCAGTCATTGGGAATTGCCTTGGCAGCGGTCATCCACATGGGCGCAAGAACGCAGGAGACTCGAGCACGCATGCGAACGAATCATTTGAGAGAGTTGGAAGCCGAAAGCATCTTCATCCTCCGCGAAGCGGCAGCGGAGTTCTCGAAGCCGGTGATGCTGTACTCCATTGGCAAGGATTCCTCGGTCATGCTGCGCCTGGCGCAAAAGGCATTCTTTCCGGGCAAGATTCCCTTTCCGCTCCTCCACATCGATACCAGCTACAAGTTTCCCGAGATGATCGAATTCCGCGACTGGTACGCCAAGAAACTGGGAGCGGAGCTGATCGTCCACACCAATCGCAAGGCGCTGAGCGACGGCGCCAATCCTTATGACCTGGGGACCCAGAAGTGCTGCGGTTTGCTGAAGACGCGCGCGCTGCTCGATGCTCTGACCGAGGGCAGCTTTGACGCTGCATTCGGGGGCGCCCGGCGTGACGAGGAGAAGTCCCGGGCCAAGGAACGCGTCTATTCTTTCCGCGACAGCCAGGGGCAGTGGGACCCCAAGAACCAGCGTCCGGAATTGTGGAGCCTGTACAACGGCCGTCACAACAAGGGTGAGAGCATCCGCGTGTTCCCGCTCTCCAACTGGACCGAACTGGACGTATGGCTCTATATCGCCGAGGAAAGCATCCCCATAGTTCCGCTTTATTTCGCCAAGGAGCGAGAGGCGGTCCAGCGGGGCAATTCCATCCTGCTGATGCAGCAGGGCGTGCACCTTTTGCCGCATGAGCGGACCCAGAAAATCATGTGCCGGATGCGGTCACTCGGCTGCGTGCCCTGCTCGGGAGCCATCCGTTCCGAGGCCGACACCGTGCCCAAGATCATCGACGAAATGATCGGCTTCCGCAGGTCAGAACGCGAGAACCGCGTGATCGATCACGACGAGGAAGGCTCGATGGAAATCAAGAAGCGGGAGGGTTACTTCTGATGACTGCCGCAACTGCTGACTTACTCCCTATGAGTTCCCCGGATCCCACCGGGGTTCGGGACGACCTGCTCCGCTTTACCACCGCGGGCAGCGTGGATGACGGCAAGTCCACGCTCATCGGACGCCTGCTGTATGACAGCAAAGGCGTTTATGAGGACCAGCTTGTTTCCATCCAGAGGAGCGGGATCAACCGTTCCGACGGCCCCATCGATCTTTCGTTGCTGACGGACGGCCTGCGCGCGGAGCGCGAACAAGGCATCACGATCGACGTAGCCTATCGCTATTTTTCCACACCCCGGCGCAAGTTCATCATCGCCGATACGCCGGGACACGAGCAGTACACGCGCAACATGGTCACCGGCGCCTCCAATGCTCATGCCGCCGTCATCCTGATTGACGCCTCGCGCGGCGTGCTGACCCAATCCCGGCGGCATACCTGCATTGCCGCGCTGCTGGGTATTCAGGATGTCGTCGCAGCCGTCAACAAAATGGACCTGGTCGAGTACCGCGAAGACGTGTTCGCCGCCATCGCCAAGGAGTTCATGGAACTCGCCGGCCATCTTGGGATCGCCAACGTCTACGCCATACCCGTGAGCGCGCTGCGAGGCGACAACATTGTCCAGGCCAGCATGCGGATGCCCTGGTTTGACGGCTCCACGCTGCTCGAGTACTTGGAAAACGTGCCGGTGCGGAGCGTTGAACACACCCGCCCGCTGCGCTTCCCCGTCCAGTATGTGATCCGGACGGATTCGCGTTTTCGCGGCTTTGCGGGCCGCGTGGCCTCCGGCGTTCTTCACCGCGGCGCTGCCATCACGGCGTTGCCCTCAGGGGCCAAGAGCCGGGTGAAATCCATCGTCACTTTCGACGGCGAGCTTGAGCAAGCACGCCCGGGCAGTTCGGTTACCGTCACGTTGGAAGATGAAATCGATGTCGGCCGCGGAGATCTGCTGGCCGCAGACGCCGGCCTGCCGCAGACTTCCACCAGCCTGGCAGCCAAGCTGGTCTGGTTGCACTCGGACCCCTGCCAGCACGAAAATTTCTATTTGCTGAAGCACGCCAACCGGATCGTGCGCGCCCGGGTCAGCAGGATCCTCCATCGCGTGGACGTGAACACGTTGCGCCATTTGCCCGCCTCCACGCCGCAGATGAATGACATCACGGCCGTCCACATCGAGACCACGCTGCCCCTGTTCTTTGATCCCTACGCCCAAGACCGCATCATGGGCAGTTTTATTCTCATCGACCCCATGACCAATGCCACGGTGGCCGCCGGCATGATTGAAGGCAAAGTTGAATCGGCCCACACATCGCCCGCAGCGCAGGGACGCACCCGGCTGGAAGAGCGCATGAGCCGCAACGGACATCCGCCGGCCGCGCTGTGGATCGTGAACCGGCAGCCATTGGCCACCAGAATCGAGCGGCAAGTTTTTGAGAAGGGCTGGCAGGTGCAACTGGTTTCAAACGCGGAGTTCCGGAACGCGGAATTGAATCCTGTGGTCACCATGCTCCAGCGTACGGGCATGATCGCCATCTTCTCACCGGCTACGGACGATCCCGATCTTCGCAACGCGATCACCGCAATTTACGGCGAGCAAT